>JAYVSC010000108.1:0-55117 GCA_043775705.1 Spirochaetales bacterium
GCCGAGGCAAAGAGCACGAGGTTTTTATACTTGTCATCGGTTGTCCTGAGCACGTAACGGGTGTTCTTGAGCGGGGAGATAATATCCGGGGGAAAGCCCTGCCGATTGTTCGCGAAGCGGGATTCTTCCCCGGGATAGGGAGGAGGAACCAAACGGGGTAAGCCCGCCTTTGCAAAGAGGGCCAGAAGATCAGTCGGCCAGAATTCCCTGACTGCTTCAATCACGTGCGGACCTTTGGTTTCGTCAGTGCGGTATCCGGTTCTCGCATCAATATAAATTTTACGGTGAATATGGCAGCGGCTGATGGGAGATACTCCGGGGATAAACCAGGCAGGAATAGTCTGGGGGCAATCAGGCCCGGGGAGGGCTCCTGAAACCTCGCACACAGGAACTTGCGAAACCGAGTCGGGAGGGCCCTCTTGAGGAAGGAGTTCCGCTTCGGGAATTCCGGCAATAATTGAATCGGCAATCGAGAACAGGAGAGGGGCCGCCATGGTACGGCCCTGAAAGGAGGTGTTTCCGAGTCCGTCAAAGTTGCCCATCCAGACGCAGAGTATGTACCGGTCAAAGATAGCGACGCTCCAGCAGTCCTTGAAGCCGATTGAGGTTCCGGTTTTGTAGGCGACACTCACGTTGCGGGAGGTCATCGGACGCGTCTCGTAGGGCGGCGGGTTCAGTTCAAGCATTTTTCTGACAATGAAAGAGGAGGCGGTAGATAGCCTGCGCCCTCCGGCTTTTTTACTGCCTGCCTGCAGCAGGGCCAATTCTCTTTCCATTCCGCGGTTTGCGATGATCGCATACAACTTGACCAGTTCCATCATGCTTATTTCCGCGCTGCCGAGAACGAGCGAGAGGCCGTAGTGTTCCCTTTCCTTAAGTCCCCGGACGCCGCTTTCTTTCAGAAACGCGTACAGGTCGGGATTGCTGATTTGCTGGGCCAGGGATACCGCCGGGATGTTTTTGCTGTCGACTAGGGCTTGCCATGTTTTTATGGGCCCGCGGAATTCGCTCGCATAATTGTCCGGGGTGTAGTCGTTGAAACTGACAGGAGTATCCTTCAGCATTGTCTCCGAGTGAACTAGGCCCTGCTCGAGGGCGAGCGCATAGATGAAAGGTTTCAGCGTCGAGCCCGGCGATCTCTTGGCGGTCGTACCGTTCACCTGTCCTTGAATTGAGTTGTTGAAATAGCCCGCGGATCCTATCGAGGAAAGAACATCCATCGTGGTGTAGTCGACAAGCATGATGCTGCCGTTCTTGACCGCGAAGCTGCTGTTCTGATCCAGATAGCGCTTCAGATGCTCCTCGCATATTTTTTGGAGGTCGGCGTCGATTGTGGTTCTGACTGGGTACTTTGAAGCGAATCCCGTTTTCTCTAGATATTCGGTGAAGTGCGGCGCTTTGGCCGGAAAGCGGCATACCAGGTTTATCCCGGTGTTCATATCCGCGAGCCGGTCTCCCTGTTCTGGATGAATGGCAAGCCAGGAGTTAAAAAGCGTTTCCCGCGCGTCAAGGAGTTCGCGCGGAATCGCATTGGCCCCGGGGGCGCGGTGCGAAGGGTCCTGGGGAATGACGCAGAGGAAAAGCATTTGGGAAAGGGTGAGATCCTTGATGTCGGTATTGAAGTAGTAGAGCGAGGCGGCTGAATAGCCTTCGATATTCCCTCCGCAGGGGACGAGATTGACGTAGGCCTCAAGAATTTCTTCCTTGGAAAAACAAAGCTCGAGATACAGGGTATGCACGATCTGGTTTAGTTTTCCGGGAATGGAGCGGGTGTATAAATGGTATTTCAGGCGCGCCAGCTGCATGGTGATAGTGGATGCGCCGATGCGCCGCTCTTTTTTTACATAGGTAGTCCAGCCTGCCTTGAACAGGGCTCCAGGATTAATGCCGGCGTGGGCATAAAAATACCGGTCTTCCTGGAGCAGGATACCTTCGAGAAATTCGGGGGGGAAGTCGGATAAGCGCCTGCGGATACGGTACTTGTCGTCGCCTGAAAGAAACACATGGAGAGGTTCCCCGTTCCGGTCAAGATAGGTGCCGGAAAAGGGAATCCCGTCCAGGATATCCCCGTACTTGCGGACGCAGAGCACGAGGATGATCAGTACGAACCATATGACAAGCGAGGCTCCGATGAAAGCCTTTTTTTTTCTTGTCACTTGTCTTTGATGACGACCGCTTCGTGCGGCTTGTATGCCCAGATCTTCTTGTCGTACATTGCTTCGGCAAAAAGGGGCGGTACGGCGAATGTGCCTGAATTGACGGCCTTGACCTTGTAGGTAAAGGTTGACAGTTTTTTGGTAAAGGTGCCGAACAGCACGATACGGTCCTCCCGTATGTCGACATACACGGGGATCCATTGTGCGTTTCCCCCCTGGTTGCGTATCGAGTCAATATCCGCCTCGAAGCCGGCAGGAAGCATGTCCACGAGCGCGATGTCGGAAACGGAATCGCGCTCTGTTGTCCTGACATTCAGCTTGATGAAGATATCGTCCCCAATGACAAAGGATGTTTTTTTGGCGCCTGACGCATCGGTGAACTCACGGAAAATCTCGATGCCCTCCTTGGTTTCGACTGCCGGAAGTTCAAGATCGAAACCGGCAACGGTGACCTGATAAAAGAGGCCGAAGGAATCCTTGTTCTGGATCGTGAGTTTTCGGGCGGCGGCCGAGAATGGGCTCGAGAATATCGGATCGCCTGAGGGAACGAGCTCTTTTTTTGCATTATCGCTGCCGAGCTCGATAACGTTGAAATTTCCTGTTTCGGCGGAGGGCACCACGGAGAGATAGCTGTCGATTGCGGTCAGGGCGGCATTTGCCGAAAGCGTGGTGTAGGACTGCTTTTCAAGCTCCGATGCGATGGTCATGAGCTGGGTATCGGAAACATCCTTCAGCCTTGAAGGGAAGTGTTTTGCCACCATCGTGAGATAGAGGGAGGAATAGTACAGATTATCCACGTACATGAAGGAGTCGTCCTTCCGGTATTCCCGCTTGATTTTGGAGAGAAGGAGGGCTGCATCGAAGTCCTGTTTGAGAAGGGCATAGCTTCCTGCGAGAAAGAGCCCGCTGTAGCCGGACTCGGCATTTCCTCCGGCCTTGCTCATGTCCTTTTTCAGTTTTTCGATATACGGGGTGGTAATGTTTTCGTTGAGCGTGAGCACATAGATCGCATAGGAGCGGCAGGCAAGCTCATAGTCGCTTGTTCCGGTATCAAGCGCAATGGCTTTCAGCGCCTCGGTGCAGCTTTCCATCAGGGACGGCGAAACATAGTATCCCTTGTTGCGCGCTTCGATAAGGAATTCCGTGCAGTAGGACATAATATAGGGATTTGAATCCGAGTGCGATGTCCACATGCCTATCATGCCATCAGGCCGGACGCGTGCCTGGAGAATCGAGATAATGCGGTTTATGCCTTCGTCTGCTTCCTTTCCGCTCATGCCGAGTCCCTTCAAGAGCTCGGGATAGAGGAGCGGGTAAGCGGCGCTGGTAAGCTGCTCGGAGCATCCGTAGGGGAATTTTTCGAGATAGAAAAACAAACCTTTCGCGAGGCCCAGAGGGAGGTAGGACAGCGAGACGTCCCGGGTGTTCAGCTCGTCGTAGACTGACCTTGCGACGGGTATTGTCGCCGAGTTTTTCCTGAGGACGCCCGAGGTGAGCGTGACGCGGTAAGGGACCGCCGGGCGTACGCTGAGATAGCATGAAAGCTCCGAGCGTTCCTTTCCGTTCGCCGCAGTAAACAGCAGCTCTGCCCCGCCGGGTACCTTGTTTGTCCGGACGGTGAACTCGACAGTCTTGTCCTGACCTTCCGGAATAGCGAGCTCCATTTTGGGCTCGCTTGTTACCGTCAGATGTTCGCTCGGCTTGACTGTAAGAAGAACCTTGCCCGCAGATCCCGATCCTTTCTGGTTGTTCGTCACCGTGACCGATACCTTGAACTCGTCGCCCGGGGCCGCCATCATCGGGACGTTCGGCGAGATTATAAAGGTATTGCGTATCAGCGCCTTTCCCTCGACTGCGCCGATCGCATCGTCTGCAACGGTGACGGCCATGATACGGATGGTTCCGTTGAAATAGTCGGGAACAGTATAATGTACCGTTCGCTTCTGCTGGTCGGTATCGAGAATGCCTGACCAATAGGCGACCGGGACATTTCTCTTCCGCTTGAAGGGATTCAGATTTCTGTTCAGCTCTTCCGAACCCCCGTCTCCGCCCATTGCCCCAAGGGAGCGGACCACAGAAAACTCGGGCAGGATAAGATCCAGAATCTGGCTGGTATTGACCTCGAGTGCGCGCTTCTTGAAGAAGAACGCGAGGGGATTCGGTGTTTTGTAGCGGGCAACCTGCAGGATGCCTTCATCGACGGCAAACACGATGATTTTTCCGGGTTTGGTGGTCGAGTAAGTGATCGCGAAGTCTTTTCCGGGTTTTGCCACTTCGGGATAGTCCAGGGTTATCGTGCTGGTTTTGCTTTCCTTGCTGACCGAGAAGGGGACGGCCGCGTAGCTCAGCGGGCTCATGTATATTTCTTTAGATGACTGCGAACGGATATAGGTCACCGATACATAACCGTTGCCCTCGATCTCTGCAGGTACTTCTATTGTTTGAACCGTCGAAAGACCATTCGAGACAAACCATTTATGCGTATATACCCTGTCTCTCTCTATAGTGATGAGACCCGCGCCCGCATAGGGAGCCTTGATGAATACCTGGATTGATTCGCCTGTTTTGAAATCTGTCCTATCGAGCTTGACCTCGAGTTCCGCTGTCCGGTTGAGGCTCCTCTGTATGTTTTGGTCGCCGATGACGGAATAGGAAATTTTGTTGTATACGAGACCGTCCGCTCCCGTCACAATGATTTCGAAGTCTCCTTCCGATGCGGTAGGCAGGCTGTAGGGCAAACCCGCGGCGGGTATTTGGAGTTTTTCAGTCTTGACCGGATAGTCTTTCCGTACTGACTGGTATTTGTATATTCCGTTCGGTTGCTTGACCAGAACAGAGATATAGCGTTTTTCGGTTATGGACAAGGAGAGATCCTGTACGGATCGTTTGTTCAGATCGTTCCCTATCGCGATAAAATCGATAATGCGTTTGTTGTCCTTCTGGATATAGGACAGGCTTCCATCCGTCTTGTAGCCCACCAGATAATCGAGGGGGGACACATAGACCGAGGCTTCGTTGGAAACTTTGCGCCCTCCGCCCTTTTCAAAGGCTTCGACGTAGAAGCGGAGGTTATAGGTTGCCGGCTCGAACTTGACCAGGTCAATCGGAAACGAGCAGAGCCCGTCCTTGTCCGTCTCGAGGGTACCAAGGAATTCCTTGTAGGAATTTTCTCTTGCGTAAGGATCGGTGAAGGTGAATTCCTTGTATTTGGCGAAAGTCTGCATGCCGGGGGAAAGGCTTATCTGTGCCTTGACCTGGTTGCCTGCGGCGGCGGTGCCGAAGAGATTTCTGACGGTAACGAGGCCGTCAAGTGTGCCGGGCTTGATCCATCCGCTTTGCGGAACCGGGGTAAAAGACGCCTGGACGGTGAGGTTGTCGGGAAGGAATTCTTCAACCTTGACAGATACCGACCCGAGAAACACACGGCGGTTTTCTTCCTTTTCCCGGATGACATAGAGGGAAACGGTGTACTCGCCTGTCGGGGAGTAGTCTTTGGTCGCATACCGGATTTCCTCAAAACCTTCCTTTGAGAGCGCGATCTGTTTCGTAAAAACCTCAGTGCCGCTTGAATCGACGATGCGGCATTCAAGGGGCGTTCGCGCCAGGTTGATCTTCCAGTCGCCGGCCTTTACCATCATTCCGATGCGCATTTCGTCTCCGGGTCTATAGACTCCCCGGTCGGAAAAAAGGAAGGCATTGATGGTCGCGGGATCTGTCGCGCCCACTACCCCGCCGATATCAAAACTTGAATAATCGAGAATGCGTCCGTTTTCCGCATAGGGCATGAAGGACAAGTCCTCCCCTTTGCGCACTATGTAGGCAACCGGCTCTTTTTCTTTCGTGTAGGCCGAAAGATCCGGCAGGGAGATATGACCGCTTGAAAGAGTCTCGCCGCTTACCAGTGTGTTTCCGTTCAAGCCTACAACCTGAACCGTCGCGCCTCCTACCGGAGCGCCGGTTGCAATTGACTGGACAAAGAGGTCATTGGTTTTATCCGTATTGTGTTTGACCAGGAAACCAAGGTCCGTCACCATAATGAGGCGCTTGTCCGAATAATCCGATTCCCCGTCTTTTCCCCCGACCTTGAATATGAAGAGGCCGTATCTGAGGTTTTGGGCCGGTATCGAATTCAGATAGCGCGAAAAATCGAAGGAGAAATAGGCGATGTCCTTCTGGCTGCCGAGGGGTATCTGTTCGGTTTCATTATACTGCGCGGTGACGTTGTATTCGTTGAAATTGTAGTTTTCAAAACGGAAGGCGGCGATATCTCCGTTGGACTGGGATACCAGGTGATTGATATCGTCAGGACGGACGCGGCCGATATTGTATTTGACATCCCTGATTCCACGCGACAGCATGGTAAGCTTCTTGTCGCCGGACATCGACAGGATGGTGCCGTCCGAAAGTATGGATACCTCTTTCGGGTATTCCTTGACCTTGAAGATGGTTTCGAAATCCTTGCTCAGGAAATAGTCCCCGTAGAAGCGGGTCCCGTTTTTCAGCTTTACGTAGACATAACGGCCGGGTTCTGCGGATATACGCACGCTGTTTACCGGGCTGTACTTGTTCTCGTTCAGCACCGGGTCAAGCTTCACCGCGGTCGCGAGTTTCAAGACTTCGGGAACCATCTCGTCAATATTTTTCCACTGATGGTTTTTTTCTCCCTCGAGGCCGGGAAGTGCCGGCACATCTACCGGAAGCATAAGCACGGTAAGATTTTTCAGCAGTTCATCCGTATCCAGCTCGCCCTGTGTCGAGAGTATAATAACCTGATCGTATTTCTGGTCCGGCGTTTTTACCAGATCGTGCGTGAATTCATTGACCCGCGCATAGTTAGATGCCCCGGGCACGGTTACCCGCGAAATAAGCTCCTTCGAGGACGCTGATCCTCCAAGGGATGAGCGGATCCCCCTGCCGACGGAGATCTGTACGCTGACGTCCTGTCCCGGCATTCCGAGGGGCTCGGATACGATATAGGCATTGCGTTTTGTATCATCATAGGTGATGCTGAACTGATAGTTCCTCTTTTCGAGGCTTCCCGATTTAACTTTCAGGTCTGGTTTGATAGTGACAATTTTCTCAATCGAGGTCGTATCTATCGGATAGTTCGCGTGTACTGTTGCAAGAACCCGTTTGATTTTGTTGTTTTCCGGGTCAATGTAAAACTCCGCTTCAGATAAGGAAAGGGCAAAATCTTCTGTTTCAAAACGGCCTGAAGCGTCGATATTGACATGATCCGGGAAAAACCCCTTGGCGAAATCGATCCGGTATTTGGTGCCTATAGGCCATTCTTCAGTCGGAGTAAATATCAGACGGTTGTCTGAATCCCATTTCCAGGATCCTTGAACCGGCGGCGTCAGGCTGACCCCCTCTATGACCGGCTGGTCTGCAGCATCGGCGCGGGAGGCTGATCCGTCAAAGGTGATGATCAGGGGATCAAGGGCATCCTGGGGATTCGTTCGCGGCGAGGGGGCATCGATGGTATAGGTTATTCCCAAAAGGCGGGGCTGCATCGATTTCCACATACCATATGAAATAAAACTGCTCAGAAGCACGGCTGCGATAATTCCGCCGAGGGCAAAAGGGGTTTTATGCGCGGTGATGATTGATTTCACCCCTTTGGACACTCTATTGGAAAGCCGTTTGAACGGTATCAGAAAGGCTCCTGAAAAGAGCCAGGCTATCGATTTCTTGATAAATGGAGGCGGTGTGTAGGTTCCAAAAATCGCTGACAAAGGCACGCGTTTCTTTTTTTGTTCGTGTTTTTTCATGTATACCTTCTTGGGTAACCCTATGATAGCACTATCTGTAGTAATAACGAAACAAGATGTGGTATAAATAAGCGGTTAAGGAGATTTGAATGGATAAAAATGTATGTCCCTGCGGTTCAGGATTAGCATATTCCGCTTGCTGTCAGCCGATTATTACCGGAAAAACCAAGGCTGCGACAGCCGAAGCCCTGATGAGGGCCCGTTATACTGCCTATGTTAAACAAGAAATCGATTTTATTTCTAAATCCTGTATCAAGCGGGACGGCGAAAATGATATTGATATGGAAGAAACCCGACGCTGGAGCGAAGAATCCGAATGGCTCGGCCTGAAGATTCACAGCACCAAGCAGGGTCTTGCCGGCGATACCGAAGGGATAGTGGAGTTTTCCGCTAACTATATTCTCAAGGGATTAAAGGATGAACACCGGGAATTGGCCGGTTTCAAGAAAGTCGACGGAGAATGGATGTATGCCGAAGGACAGATCGTAACCACGACTGTCGTGCGTGCCGGTCCGAAAGTCGGTCGAAACGATCCCTGTCCTTGCGGCAGCGGAAAAAAATACAAACAGTGCTGCGGTAAATAACCTTTTTGATATTTTTCATTTACAGGCCGGCCGGATAAAGGCTGGCTTTTTCTATTTACAGACCCGTACACGGATATGCATTTGAGTTGCATACATATACAAATACTTGTAGTATTACAAAAATTGAAGTAATGTCATTGTCAAAGGGGACACCATGCATACAATTCTTGAAAAGAAACAGTTTTCGGAAGAAGTTTTTTACCTTCGGGTAAAAGCTCCGGAAATTGCCCGAAATAGAAAAGCCGGACAGTTTGTGCTGGTTCAGCTTGATACCGAATTCGGCGAACGAATTCCTTTGACAATAGCGGACGCAAACGCCGCTGAAGGCTGGATTGCTCTTGTATTCCAGTCAGTCGGCGCCACTACACATAAACTCGCGCTGAAAAATGTCGGCGATAATATAGAGGCGATTCTCGGACCGCTCGGAAGGCCGACCCATATTTCGAAGGTCGGAACGGTTGTCTGCGTGGGCGGAGGAATCGGTGTTGCACCGCTATATCCAATCGTCAAGGCATACAAGGAAGCAGGAAACAAGGTCATTACCATAATCGGCGCCCGGACAAAGAGCCTCGTTATTTTCGAGGATGAAATGCGCGCTTTCTCCGATGAGGTGATCGTCGTAACCGACGACGGCTCCTACGGGCGAAAAGGGCTTGTGACCGAGCCCCTGAAGGAATTCTGCGAGAGCGCGACTCCCCCGAACGAGGCTGTCGCCATAGGTCCCCCTATAATGATGAAATTCTGCGCGCTGACCACCAAGCCGTACGGCGTTCACACTATGGTTTCCCTCAACACAATCATGATTGACGGTACCGGTATGTGCGGCGGCTGCCGCGTAACCGTCGACGGCAAGACAAAATTCGTGTGCGTGGACGGTCCCGAGTTTGACGGGCATCTGGTTGATTTTGACACTATGATGATGCGAATGAAGGCATACAAGACCCGCGAGGATGCTGACCACCACAAATGTCACATTGATATCGAAGCCGAAAAACTTGCGGGGGTTTCAAAATGAATCACAAGACCAAAGAACAGCTTGCCGATGAGGCGTTTAAACTCTGGACAACGCTGAAAGAGAAAAAGCTAACCCCGAAAGAGCGCATGGAAATTCCTGCCCAGGAAATGGGAACGGCCGAGGCAAAGAGCCGTGCCCGGCAGATGGGCGAGGTTGCCCTCGGTTATACCGACGAGCAGGCCCGTCTCGAGGCAGCGCGCTGCCTTGGATGCAAAAACCGACCCTGCGTCAACGCCTGTCCGGTCGCGGTTCCCATACCCGAATTTATCGCCGCAATTCAGGAAGGCAACTATAAAAAATCCGTTGATATCATCAAGACGACGAATCTCCTGCCCGCGATCTGCGGCCGTGTATGTCCCCAGGAAAAACAGTGCCAGAGCCTTTGCACCCTGGGTAAATCCCTGAAGTCGGTGGACAAAGCTGTCGCCATCGGCCGCCTTGAGCGATTTGTCGCCGACTGGGAACGCGAGAACAATATGCTCACTCCCCCTGCTGCTTCTCCTTCGACGGGCAAGCGTGTTGCGGTCATCGGCTCGGGCCCTGCGGGGCTTACCGTTGCGGCAGATATCCGGCGCGCCGGTCATGAAGTGACCATATTCGAAGCATTTCATAAAACCGGCGGCGTCATGGTGTATGGTATTCCCGAATTCCGCCTGCCGAAAGCGATAGTCGCAAAAGAAGTTGATGTACTCAAATCGATGGGCGTAAAGATCAGGACCAACTTTCTGGTTGGACGCACCGAGACCATCCTTGCCCTCCTTGATCGGGAAGGATACGATGCCGCCTTTATCGGAACAGGGGCAGGACTGCCGAAATTTATGGATATAGAAGGCGAAAGCCTCGTAGGCGTGTTCAGCGCAAACGAGTATCTGACCCGCGCCAATTTAATGAAGGCGTATGATACCGTGAAGGCCGCGACGCCCCTCTACGAGGCGAAGGTCGTGGCCGTAGTCGGCGGCGGAAACGTCGCGATGGACTCTGCCCGCATGGCGATGCGCCTTGGCGCGGAAAAGGTATACTGCATTTACCGGAGAACCCGCGACGAAATGCCCGCGCGAAGCGAGGAAGTCGCTCACGCCGAGGAAGAGGGCATCGAGTTCTGCTATCTGCAGAACCCCACGCGCATTCTCGGTAACGAAACCGGACGCGTCCGCGCCGTTGAAGTGCTCGATTTCAAGCTCGGAGAACCGGACGCATCAGGGAGGCGAAGCCCGGTTCCGATACCCGGGACCGAGCATGAGATCGCGATTGACGCAATTATTATTGCACTGGGCAACGAGTCGAATCCTCTGATGGCCCAAACCACTGACGGTCTTGACGTGACAAAGCGGGGAAACATTATTGTCGACGAACAGCAGCGCACGAGCCTGAAGCGCGTGTGGGCCGGCGGGGACATTGTCCTCGGGGCCGCGACCGTCATTCTCGCGATGGGCGAGGGACGGAAGGCCGCAGCGAGCATGAACGAATACCTTGCGGGATTGAAGAAAGAGTGAAGTCGCAATGAAACTGATTAAAGATGCCGTTGTGAGAAACTGTGAAGGTTTCGCGCAACGGCATTTTTATTATGGGCGGATTGTTGAAGCCCGAAGTCATGGATCGAGACCTATTTTCTTGAACTGAACTCTTCCTCAAGTTGAGAGGGATTAAACGATCTCCTGAACATGGGAGACTTGTCCTTCGCGTACACGCCGAGATTTTCCTCGAAGGTACTTCGGTGACCGCTTTCGTATAAGACACCAAGGGGAAAAGGCTCTTCTTCAATGGCTTTTTTAAAGGATACTGCGCGGTCGGAAGGGTCATAGTCCAGGGGAAGGTAATAACTGTTTTCCCTGAACCACTTGAATGTATTTATTTTATTGAAGGATACGCAGGGCTGGAAAATATCCACAAGGGCAAATCCCTTATGGCGAATCGCCCTTTTCATGACGTCTTTTGTCTGCTCGATGTCACCGCAAAAGACCCTTGCGACGAAGGTGACGTCGAGCGAAATAGCCAGCGCGACAGGATTCAGTGGCTTTTCGAATACCCCGGATACCTGGAGGGGCGTCTGCATGCCCGGCCGGGAGGTAGGGGCAGCCTGCCCTTTCGTCAGCCCGTAAACCATGTTTTCATGGACAAAAAGGGTGATGTCGGGATTCCGTCTGGTAGCGTGCAGAAAATGGTTGCCGCCTTCCCCGTACATGTCGCCGTCTCCGCCCACCGCGATGACCGTGAGGCCTGGATTGCATGCCTTGATTGCGGTTGCCGGGGGTAGGCCGCGTCCATGGAGGCCGTTGAAAAAACTGGTGTTGATGTATTGCGGCATTTTGGCCGCCTGTCCTATGCCAGAGACCAGGACGGTTTTGTCCCTGTCGATATTCAGCTCTTTCAGCGCGAGCAGCAGTTCTTTTCGAATCGTATAGTCGCCGCAGCCGGGACACCAGGCGATATCCGTTTTTTTCTCAAAATCGAACTCATTTTCCATCTTTCCCCCCCTTGGGCGCAAGGTTCATTATCCGATGCATCAGTTCCTCAACCGAGAAGGGAAGGCCGTTATATTTCAGTATTTTATCAGGGATGTCTATTCCGGTTGACAGCTTGATGAGCTGCGCGAACTGTGCGGAAGAATTATTTTCGACAATCAACACTTTCTCGGCGCGCTCCAGATACTCCCGAGTGTTATTCGGGAGCGGAAATATCCATGAAAAATGCAGGACAGCGATATCTTTGTTTTCCAGATTTTGGACGGCTTCCGCGACGGTATTGACGGTCGAGCCCCAGCAAACGACCAGCGTCCGGTAAACCGCCGGTCCCAAAAGTGTCGGCGGAATGACGGCTTCCGCGATCGCCTCCCGTTTCTTGTTTCTCTTGTCAACCATTCTTACACGAAGATCAAGGTCCTCCGTGATATGCCCGTCTTCGTCGTGCTCGTCGCTGTCCGCGCAGACGGACCCTGTACCGAAGCCGGGTATTCCACGGGGAGAAATACCGGTGTCGGTCAGCAAAAAGCGTTTGTACTCTTTTGGGGTTTCGACGAAATGATTTTCAGCTGCTGTTTTCGGTATGGCGAAGGAGGGTGTGTTGTATTTGCTGTCGACGAAAAACTGATCGGTTAATATAAACACGGGCACCTGATATCTGTCGGCGAGGTCAAAGGCTTGCCCGGTAAGGGAAAACCCCTGCCTGAGCGTCCCCGGGGCAAGAATGATGCGCGGAAAATCGCCGTGTCCGGCGTACAGGACAAGGTTCAGGTCTCCCTGTTCGGTGCGCGTGGGGAGTCCCGTCGCGGGACCCGGCCGCTGGGCGAGGTGCAGCACAAGCGGGGATTCGATCATCCCGCAGAGGCTCACGCCCTCGGTCATGAGGGCGAAGCCGCCTCCCGAGGTGGATACAAGGGCCCTTGCCCCCGCATACCAGGCGCCGAGTGCCATATTGACCACGCCGATTTCGTCCTCAACCTGTTCAACGATGATGTCATATTTGGCTGAGAACGACGCCATTTTTTCCAGAAGGCTTGTAGCGGGCGACATGGGATAGCCGCATACGTAATTGCACCCGCCCGCAAGGGCCCCAAGCGCGACGGCGTCGGCGCCGGAAAGCAGCATATCGTTTTTAACGGCGGCATCTGGCTGAAGCGTGATATTGATTTGGGAGAGGGTCTTTCCCTCGGCGTAGCCGGCTTGAAGAGCCTGAAGGTTCTTGCCCTGGACTTCCTCGTTTTTAGTCGAAAAATAGGAAAGGATAAATTCTTCGCACTCTTTCTCCTCTATTTTGAGAAGGCCGCATATAAGTCCCGCGGCCACCGTGTTCGAGAAAAGCGCGTTTCCGAGTCTGGTCGCGATTCCGGTGAAGGGGACATCGATTATGCGATCGTGCGGGACTTTTTCCCTCTCGCCGATGATGAGTGTTCCGGGAAAAATTCTTTTTTCAAGATGGGCTATCGCTTCGGCGTGAAGGGGAATCAGGATATCAATCCTGTCGACAAAGCCCGAAACAGGTTTTGAGGAAATCCGGAGTTCAGTGGAGTTTGCCCCACCCCGAACTCTGGACATGAATTCCGAGGCGGAAAAAACATTGTACCCGCTTCTTTTCAGGAGGGAAGAGAGGATGCCTTCAATTGACTGGATTCCCTGACCGGCTTCTCCCGCAAGAACGATCACCAAATCATTTTCAATGTTCCGTTTCATTCTTCTGAGTATACTCTCCTCGCGGTGAAAAGCAAGAAAATCCGGAAGCCGCTTAGGTGTTTTCTGTTTGAATTATCATTGTCTGGCAGATAGACTGTCCGCTCTGCACGCTTATTGCGTTGTCCTTTACCGATCCCGCTTCCACGCATAGCATGCTTTGCCATTCCTCATCGCCGAAATCCTGCATTGCCTTTGCCTTGTCTTTCCAGGGATTCCATACGATTGTGTCGGGAAAGCCCGTTTTTTCTACCGTGATTTTTTTTCCGCGCGCGGGATCAATGAACGAGCAGGATGAGGGGCTAAGGTATATCTTGTCCGTTTCCGCAGTGACGCTGATTTCGCCTTGCTGGGTGCATAGGCGCGGTGAGCCGGCTTTGTCGATGTACCGGGCGTTTTCCAGACCGGTCACCCTTACCGCGTCGATTGCACCAACGCTGAAATAGGTGTGAAGGGCATCCGTTATCCGGAATTCTTTATGACCGGTGTTTTCGGTCGCAAGCGTCATTTCCAGCGTTTTTCCTACAGAAACCGAGAGGGTCAGCTTGAATTCGTGTGGCCAGAGCAAAAGCGTTTCAGGCGTCGAGAGACATTCAAGCACTACCGTCGTGCAGAGACTTTCTTCCTGAATCGTAGCGAGGCGCCAGTCCATGGTTCTGACGAAACCATGCTGGGGAAGGACGGTGTTTTCCGGATGGGGACCGAACCAGGGCCAGCAGACAGGAATGCCTCCCCTTATCGCCTTCCCCTTTTCAAAGAAGCTGCTACTGCTGAGAAACAGTAATTTTGTTTGCCGGGCAGGCATATAGGAGAGCACATGGCCACCATACAGCGAAATTTCCGCCGAAGCGGCAGGATTTGTAATATGCAGGACTGTTATTCCGCCTGGAAGTTCTGAAAATGTTATCATGCTCTTATCCTTTGAATAGAAGATATCCCGATACTAATGCTTTTTTTTTATCAGGACAAGAATGAGCGTAAGGCTTCGTGTGCGGGTTCGGTATAAGTCTTGCCAAACTGGTTTATTTTTCCGCTTCGCGGATAGCCTTCATGATAAAGACCCCGTAGCGCTCCGCCTTTACCTCTCCTATACCGTATACATTGAGAAGGTCACCCCGGTCGGAGGGTTTTTTAACCGCGATATCCTCGAGCGTCCTGTCCGAAAAGATGACATAGGGGGGAACCGCTGCCGCCTCGGCGAGGGAACGTCTGAGGGATTTGAGGGAGGCGAGAATTTTGATGCCCGCAGTGTCCCGGGGATCGATCCCGCTTTTTGTTTTTTTCGGGAATTTGAGCGTTCCCGATTCTGTCCATCCTTCGGCCTTGACCGCCTCGCTCCGGGTAAAGGGCAGAAGGATAGGCGCGCGGGATGCGAGGGCGGTGCGGGCTGTCCCGGTGAGAAAGAGAACGCCGAACTCGTCATCCTTGATGAGGTAGCCGCCTTCAATCAGGGCGCGGATAAGAACGGTCCAGTCTTCCTTCGGCATGTCGGTGCCTATGCCGTGGGTGCTCAGTTTGTCATGTCCGTTTTCAAGAATGCGTTTTTGCTTCGAGCCGAGGAGTATGTCGATCAGGTATGCCGCCCCGTAGCGTTCTCCCGTCCGTATGATGCAGGACAGCATTTTTTGCGAGGGAATGGTCATGTCCGTTTCAATCACCGGTCCGCGGGTGCAGACATCACAGCAGCGGCAGGCTGCGGCGCCGTTCGCGGACTGTTTGTATTGTTCGCCGAAATAGGCGAGCAGTGTACTCCGCCGGCAGGTACTGCTTTCGGCGTAGGAGGTAATTCCTTTAAGGTGTTCTTCGGCTTTTTTTATTTCGCTGACCGACTTGTCCTCGAGAAAAAAACGGATCTTACGTGTATCTCCGTGACCGTAAAGAAGCAGTGCGTGAGAGGGTTCTCCGTCCCGCCCGGCCCGGCCGATTTCCTGGTAGTACTGCTCGAGGCTTTTCGGCAGATCATGGTGAATGACGAAGCGGACATTCGGTTTATTGATGCCCATGCCGAAAGCAAGCGTCGCGACCATAATGCGGACATCGTCCCGTATAAACTGTCCCTGATTTGCCATCCGCACGTCGTCGCGAAGTCCCGCATGGTAGGGAAGCGCCGAGAAGCCGCGGGTGATGAGCTCGGAAGTGAGGTCATCAACCTGCTTGCGAGAAAAACAGTAGATGATGCCGCTCTGGTCGGGATAGAGCGCGAGAAACCGGAGAATCTGCTGTGTCGGTTTAAGCTTCGGGACAACCTCGAGAAAGATGTTTTCGCGGTCGAAGCTCGCGACGAATTCCGCGTGATTGGAAAGCTTGAGCGTTTTTTTGATATCGGCGCGCACCTGGGAGGTCGCGGTGGCGGTCAGGGCGAGGCAGACCGCATCGGGAAAGAGCGCGCGGATTCCGGAAATCTTGCGGTACTCGGGACGGAAGTCATGGCCCCATTCCGAGATGCAGTGGGCTTCGTCTATCGTGATGCAGTCAACCTGGACATTTGCGAGCAGTTCCTGCACGCGCGGGGTCACGAGGGTTTCGGGAGCGACGTACAGAAGCTTGATCGCGCCCCCGCGAACGCGGTTCATATTTTCGCGGTAGGTATCCCATTCAAGGGAGCTGTTCAGAAAAAGAGCCTCGACCCCTGCGCTCAGTAAATAGGAAACCTGGTCCTGCATGAGGGCGATGAGGGGAGAAACGACGATGGTGATACCGGGAAAAAGGAGGGCGGGAACCTGATAGCACAGCGATTTTCCGCCGCCGGTCGGCATTACCGCGAGTGTATCCTGTTTGGCAAGTACCTTGGCTATGATTTCTTCCTGCAGTGGGCGGAAGGAGTCATAGCCGAATACGGCTTTAAGGATGTGTGAGGGTGTTTTCTCGGGAGCAGGACGTGCATGCATTACTTGATCTTACACGAAAAAAGGCGTTATGCCCAGTTTGGCGTCTATCTCATTTGGCCGAGATTTACGGCGATGGAGAACGCATAGTCGGCGACTTTTTCAATACTCCGGATAATGTCGATATAGAGCAGCTCGGCGCGGACATTGCTTCCTTTTTCGAGTCGTTTTGTAGTGAGCTTTTTGAGATCGGTTTTGAGGCTGTCGATTGTGTTCTCGAGCCTGCGGGCATGCTCGACTTCTTCTTCGGTTGCAGCCGCATTTATATGGGTCTCGATAAACGTGAGGGAATTGTCTACAAGCAGGGTATAGGGTTCAAGCCGTTCTGTTTCTCTTTTCTCGAACTTGTATTTTTTGGTTTCGGCGCGTTCGAGCATAAGGATGAGCCGGTAGCAGATATCCGTGATGTTTTCGAGATCGTCGACCGTTTTCAGCATAACCCCGATGTTCGCTCTCGTTTTATCTGACAGGGTTTCGTAGGAGCAGGTTACCAGGAACTGTGAAAGCTCTTCCTTCATTTCATCCGCATAGTTTTCCATTTTCTTGAATTCCGCGATTTCGTCCGCAAAATCCGCCGGTTTTTCCTTCAGGGCAAGGCGGAAACGGTCAAACATTTCGCGGGACAGTTTTGTCATTTTCGAAATTTCACTTCGGGCTTGAAGCATGTTCAGCTCGGCGGTTTCATGGAGACCAATGGAAACATAGGACAGGTGATAGGGTTTTTCCTCGATGCCTTTCGGCGTTTTGATGAACCAGGAAATGAGGGCGGCGTACTGGTTGATGAACGGCAGCAGAATAATGGTGTTCAGCGTGTTGAAAACCGTATGCATCATCGCGATGTGGAGGGCGATGTTTTCCTGCGGGGTTCCTGGAACGAGGGCGTCGACAAGACCGAGAAAAAACTTGAAAAAGACAACTGCCCAAATCGTGCCGAACACGTTGAAGAGGACATGGGCCCAGGCCGCGCGTTTTGCGGCTATGTTCGCCCCGAATGAGACCAGGATGACGTCGGTGCAGGTGCCGATATTCGCCCCGAGGATGAGGGCCGCAGCCATCTCGAAGTTGAGCACGCCGGACATCGCGAGGGTGATGATGATCGCAAGCGCCGCGCTCGAGGCGTTGACCAGGGCGGTGAAAATCGTCCCGACGACTATGCATATGAGGGTTGTCCAGATTCCCAGATTCGAGAATTTGGCAAGAAAAAGAAGGGCGTTCTGGTCCGGTTTGGGCATGGAATTCGCGAGTAGGTCGAGACCGAGAAAAATCAGGCCGAACCCCATGAAAGCTTCGCCCCAGCCCTGGACGGCTTTTCTTTTTTTCATGAGACTCATGAAAAAGCCGATGCCGATGATGGGCACCGCAAAGGCCTTGATGGAAAATTTGATGCCGATGAGGGATATGATCCAGCCGGTAACCGTGGTTCCGATGTTCGCGCCCATGATACAGCCGATAGCCTGCACCAGGTTGAGTATGCCCGCATTGACGAAGGTCACGATCATGACGGTAGATGCGGAGGAGGACTGGATAAGGACGGTGATGATAAAGCCGGTGATAACCGCGAGAAAGCGGTTCCCCGTCATGAAATTCATGATGCTCTGGAACCTGTCGCCGGCGGATTTCTGGATGCCGTCGCTGGACATCTGCATGCCGAACATGAACAGCGCAAGACCGCCGACCATTTCAAGCAGTATTCGAACGATACTCATTTTTACCGCCTTGAGGAGTTATTCGGAATGAACCAAATGCATCAAGAACGCCGCAAGTTTTTTACATCAGGGAAGGTTTGATCAGTATACTATCGGTTTTTCAGCCCTGTCCAGAAAAATAAAACCGATAACTGCCAATAAACCGAGAGAAGCGGTGGCTATCCACATAACATAGATGCCCAGCCCCGAAATCAGAAGGCCCGCGAGAAGAGGGGCTGCCATACGTCCCAGACTGGTGATGAATTCCCGGTACGCCTGAAACTGCCCGCGCAGATTGCCCGGCGTTTTTGCCGCCATATATACCCCTGTATTGATCGAGAAGAGTATTTCGCCGATGGTCCAGATAAAAGTCGAAAAGAAAAGAAGGGGAAGGGTCAGGGGAAAGGCCATCATGGCAAAGCCAAAGGAATAGAGAGCCGTGCCGAGGCTCATTGAGGCCTCGGGCCCCTGTTTCCGGGTCAGGTGCGATACGATCGGGGTGAGCGTTACGACGACAAGCGCATTGCAGCTCATCAGCCAGCCGTAAATGAGGGCGCCCCTCTCGTTGAAGAGTTTTCCGGTATAGAGGGGAAGGGCAAAATGCGTTTGCGAATAGATGATATTGACGATCATGAGGAGCAGGCAGAAAAACGCCAGCAGGGGTCGCTTGAAAAAAGCCTTGAGCGCGCTGCCGTCCTGATGTTTTTCATCACCGGATTTTTCAATATTATGGGAAAAGTGCAGGGTGCAGGTTTTCGGGATATAGATGAAAATAAGGGCAAGGGCAGCAAAGGAGCTGAAGGAATCAATCCAGAAAAGAAGGTGCAGGTTGTGCTCGAAGAGAAATCCCGCAAGGGTCAATCCCAACGCGACGCCGACGTTGATGCCGAGATAATTCAGGGCGTAGGCGTCCTTTCGTTCCTCCGGACAGGTCAAGTCTGCGATCAGAGCCGCTATTGCCGGACGGACCATACCCTGGAAAAAACTCATGAGGACGAGAAAATAGATAATCAGGGGGTTTTGGGGAAAAAATCCGCCTGCCGCGATAAGCACGGCGGATATGCCCATGCCGGCGGCAAGTACGGGTTTTCGCCCGTAGCTGTCGCTGATGCGACCGGCTGCGAGAATTCCCAGGAGACCGGAAATGACGGTAACCGTGACCCACACTCCTGCCCGCGCCTCGGAGTAGCCGAGACGCCGGGTCAACAGCAGGGTCAGAAAAGGGGCAACGAAGTCTCCCATCCTGTTTATTACCTGGACGAAAAACAAAGCCCGGAGCGGCTTTGACAGCTTTAAATAGGGAGTAAATACCCGCTTGATTCGCACTTTATTTTCTGCCTCAGGCCCGTTTTTCCATCATTTCAGATGTCGAGTAAAAACGCACGTCCGGGTTTGCCTGTTTGACGCGGTTCAGGCTCCACTCGGAGTCGGATACATAGACGTAATTATCCCGGATATCCACGAGGATGCGGCGGGAGTTCGCGTCGACGAAATCCTTCAGGAGTTTTTTGTTGTCCGAGGTAATCCAGTGAGCTATCGTCAAATCGATCGGCTCATAGGTGCATTTTGCGCCGTACTCGAATTCGAGGCGGGACTGCAATACTTCGATCTGCAGCTGACCGACTACTCCCAGTACCCGAATGTTCGGCTGGTGGAGCTTCGAGAAAATCTGGACGACGCCTTCCTCGGCGAGCTGGTTCAATCCCTTGTGAAACTGCTTTTCCTTCAGGGGATCGGCGTTCATGATGGTGCGGAAAATCTGCGGGGCGAAACTCGGGATACCCTTGAAGTTGACTGTTTCTCCCTCGGTAAGGGTGTCGCCTATCTTGAAGGTTCCGGTGTCATGGAGGCCGATGATGTCCCCCGGCCACGCTTCATCGATTATTTCGCGGTCCTGGGACATAAACGCGGTAGGGCTTGCGGCGCGGAAAGTTTTTCCGGAGCGCACATGGTAATAGAGGGTATTCCTCTCAAACTTGCCCGAGACGATGCGGAGGAAGGCAATGCGGTCCCGGTGCTTGGGATTCATGTTCGCGTGAATCTTGAACACAAAGCCCGAGAATTTGGTTTCTTCGGGAGCGACCTGGCGTTCTTCCGCATTTTTTGGTGTCGGGTAAGGGGCCATTGCGACCAGACTGTCGAGAAGCTCCCGGACGCCGAAATTGTTCAGCGCGGAGCCGAAAAACACCGGGGTTGCGACGCCGGCCTCGTATTCCTGTTTACTGAACGGAGGATATACCCCGTTCAGCATCGCGGCGTCCTCGCGGAGGCGGCGCGCGAGGGAGGCGCCGATGGCGATATCGAGTTTCGGATCCTCGACGCCGTCAATGGGAATGATATCAGTCGGGAGTTCGACTTGACCGGGCCTGAAAAGATAAAGCGTGTTTTCCACCAGATTGTAGACACCCTTGAACTGCTTGCCCTGACCGACGGGCCAGGTGACCGGGCGGACCTGGATTGACAGTTCTCTCTCGATCTCGTCAAGGAGTTCCATCGGATCCTTTCCCTCGCGGTCAAGCTTGTTCACGAAGGTCATGATCGGCGTGTTGCGCATGCGGCAGACCACGCAGAGCTGCCGGGTTCTCTCCTCGACGCCCTTTACGGAGTCGATAACGATGAGGGAGCTGTCGACGGCAGAGAGACCGCGGTAGGTATCCTCGGAAAAGTCCGCATGTCCCGGGGTATCGAGAAGGTTTACCTTGCGGCCCTTGTATTCGAAACCCATGACGGAGGTGCTTATGGATATTCCCCGCTCCTGTTCCATCTTCATGAAGTCGGAGACGGCGGCTTTGGTGTTTTTACCGCTTTTGACGGCCCCGGCGATATGTATGGCTCCTCCAAAAAGAAGAAGTTTTTCTGTAATGGTGGTTTTACCCGCGTCAGGATGTGAAATTATCGCGAAAGTGAGACGCTTGTGGATTTCCTGTGTCAGTTCGGTCATAGCTTGACACAATACCGCGTAACGCTTTGCCGGTCAATGTGCAAAGAAAGGGATGGAATTATTTGTATTTTGCGTATTTAAGGGGCATACTTAAATCAACATCTTGCTTTGGGCCGTAGGGGAAACAAACAGTCATGGATGAAGAAAAAGTGGTACATCTCGAGAAGGCGGACGACGGAAAGGGCAATACTGTCCGGGCCACCTATTCTTTTTTGAATCTTCACCGGCGGGATTTCGAGCAGGGCTTTGTCCCCGTATACCGCGTGCTCAAACAGACCGGCGGTCCTATGGAAGCCGAGCGGGTTCCCGTTTCCTCCATTTTTGCCATGGGAAGCGAAGAATTTGAAAAAGAATATTTCATTGTATCGAAGAATTGGAAGGATCAAATCAGCACCGGGCTGAGGGACCCCTTCGCCTCGAAGGTACAGTCCTACCGCGCCCTGCCGCCCGAGGAGCGGATAAAAGAAGTTACCCATATCCGCGAAACCCTTGAAGAGATGAAGAAGAAACCCGATGCTCATCCAATGGCCAAGGCCAAAGCCATCATGGACGCCATAGAGGAGACCTTTCTCATCAACAAGGCCTCTCTCAAGCTGAAGCGGGAGGAAGTAACCGGCAGCGAACGGATAATCGCCGGTGAAACCCAGGCTATCGTTTCGGCCGCGCTCGGCATGGTGGAAGAGGTCGAAACCTCCGCGATGCTGTACAGGGCGTTCTCCTCGCTTTCGAACGGACAAACCCTCAATCATATCGGCCGGATATTCAGCACGATGGCGAGTTTTATGCATTTCTACAACACCCTTTTTCAAAGACGCATTGCACAGGGAATAAGGCGTGTATTTGCCGAACAATACCTGGATATATATCATTTAATTTTGCCGCATCTCGAAGAACATCTTTTTGTCTCGGATAATCTTGTTCCCCTTCCCCGTATCGATCCCCCGGCAATGAAAGAGTACGCGCTCGGGGCATTTATGCATGACATCGGCAAGATCGCAAATCTCGATTATTTCGAGAGCAACGCGGAATACAATATGAAGGAAATCAGGCAGCATGTGTTTTTGGGCTCGGGATTGATATTGATGAATTATGGGGTTGATCATGAAAAGGCCCGCCTGATGGCAGGCGACCATCACAATGCCCTTTTTCACAAGAACGGCTACGGGGTTACCCGGCTGGAACGGGAGAAGGGGATGCGGAAACTCGAAGAGGTGCAGCGGTGCATAGGAATCGACGCGGACGACTATATGTCGGGCCGTTCCCTCGGTTTCCTTCCGACGGAAATGCTGGCCATCGCCGATATTTACGACGCGATGACCGACGCTTCCCGGGTGTACAAGAAAGCCATGACCCCGACGGAAGCCCTGGTCTTCATGATAGAAAAACCGGTCGCCTGGGGCATGCTTGATCCCGTCCTGTTTGATATTTTCGTGGACTTTATCCGCATGCAGCATAGTGAAATTCCCGAGCACATGGGCCTTTCCTGGAAGCTGAGCCGGGCATAGATACCGTTTTCCAACCGGCTCATGCCCTGCTTTCTCCCGTCATGCGAAAGGGTTTATCTCCAGACCAGCCAGAGAAAGGCACTCGCGGCCGCAGTGGTCAGCACCGTAAACGGCAGCCCGATTTTCAGCCAGTCAATAAACGTCATGGTGATTCCCTGTTTTTTCAGAATGCCCATCGCGACGATATTCGCGGAGGCGCCGAAGGGCGTGAGGTTTCCGCCGAGGCAGGACCCGATGAGCAGGGCGAACATGTAGAGTTCCTTCTGGAGCCCCATGCCGGCAGCAAGAGTCGCCGCGACCGGGAGCATGACGATGATGTAGGGCACGTTGTCGACGAAACCTGAAATCAGGATCGACACTACGAGTATTACGACAAAGCCGAGCAATACGTTCGTGCCGATGATGGCCCCGAGGAAAGAGGCGAACTCGGTGAGCAGGCCCGTTTCGGCGATTGCCCCGACAACGATGAAAATGCCGATGAGGAAAAGGATGGTATCCCAATCAAGGCCCTTGATCATCTTCCCCGTTTCCTCGCGGCTTTCCCTGCGTATGAAACGGAACCAGAAGAGACCGGCTATGCCGAGAACCATGACGACGAGGCCCGAAGCGAGAGAGATCCCCGTTGAGAAAAACGAGCTTATCGCGAGGCCGAGGACCATCAGGATGAGGAGCCAACTCGGAACCATCGAGAGAATTTTTTCCTCTTCGATCTCCACTTTTTTCGTGCCCTGTTTCAAGAAGAACATGTAGAAGTAAATTGCGCCCGCGATCATGCCTATCTGGACGGCGAAGAAAATCGAAGGTTTGCCCGCATAAAAGAAGAAATCGTTAAATCCGTAATTCGCGAAACTCGCAAAGATCATCGAGGGCGGGTCTCCGACAAGGGTCGCGGTTCCCTGAAGGTTTGCCATGACGGCAAGTCCCACCATGAAGTAGGTCGGGTTCATTTTCATTTTCTTCGACAGGGCGAGGGCGATCGGCGCCATGACGAGGACGGTCGCGACGTTTTCAACAAAAGCCGAGATGATTCCGGTCATCATCAGGATTGCGACGATGGCGATGCCGACATTGGGCGAGCGGTCCACTATCCTGTCCGCGATGCGCGAAGGCACCTTCGAGTATATGAAGAGCTCGGCGATTACGAGACTGCCGACGTAAATCATCAATACGTTCCAGTTGATCAGTTCGGTCAGCGCATGGCGCGGGGAGACGACTCCGAGAACGATGACAAGCAGGGCTGCCCCGAGGGTTGCCCAGGATTTTTTGTGGGGAAAAGCCACGACTAGGGCGTACATCGCGACGGCTATCGCAAGGACGATCCATTTCATTTCCATTATTAGCTCCTTATTACCGCGGGAAAAGCGGATAAAAAAAGACCTTTCGCGTAGAGATCCGTTTTGGGTGGACTCTGCGCGAAAGGTCTTGTTTCTTCAGATTGCCTGAAGCTGCGGAACCAGGTTCGCGATTAACCGCGAGACGGGTTTGTTGATTCCACACGTGTAACTACTCCCCTTTCGGTGAGATTAATGTACCCATAAAACGCTTGATCGTCAAGATGCGTGCGCGAAGCTTGTCCGAGATGCGCTCGCGGGATATACTCTTTGCATACTGAAAGAGAGGGAAGTAGATGAAAAAATTACGTATTCTGGGAATCGCATTATTTGTTTTTGGTTTCGTTGCCTGCAGCTCCATTTCAGCGCCGGCATCGAAGGGTATATCCGGCAAAACGTTGCTCGTGCAGGATCCGCTCGTTACCGAAGGAAAGCTGAAAAACGGCATGACCTGGCTTGTCATGAAAAATGCGGAGCCGGCTAACCGGATATATTTGCGCCTCGCGGTGAAAGCCGGCGCGATTCTCGAGGACGATGACCAGAAGGGAGTCGCTCATTTTGTGGAGCACATGGCCTTCAATGGAACCGAACATTTCGCGAAGAACGAGCTTGTCGATTATTTCGAGTCGATCGGAATGTCCTTCGGCCCGGAGATAAATGCCTACACCGGTTTTGACGAAACCGTGTATATGCTCGAGATACCGGCTGACGATCCGGACATCCTGGAAAAATCCCTGCTGGTGCTGAAGGATTGGGCATCGGCCCTTTCGTTTGATCAGGAAGAGCTTGATAAGGAGCGCGGTGTCGTGCTCGAGGAATGGCGTCTCGGACGAGGTGCCGGCGGGCGTGTCCAGGACAAGCAGATCCCCTTTTTGTTTAATGGTTCCCGGTATGCCTCCCGACTCCCGATAGGGGACCCTGAGATCATCAAGACGGTAACGCGTAAAAGAGTCACTGATTTTTATAAAAAATGGTATCGTCCGGAAATGATGTCCATTATTCTGGTCGGGGACGCCGATCCGCTTGTTATGAAAGAGGCGATACAGGTGTCCCTCGGCGCGATACCGGCCTCCAAGAGTCCGCAGAAGCGGCCCGAGTATGCGATTTCTCCGCAGAAAAATCCTGCCCTTCTGGTAATCCGCGATCCCGAAATCGCTTACACCACCATCCAGGTTATGGAGCAGCAGGGAGCCTCCGCGACAAAAACAGTAGACGGTCTTCGAAAGGAGATAGTCTCCGAATTGGCTTTTTCCATTTTCAATAATCGGCTGTCCGAGAAAACACTCGTAGCCGATCCGCTGATTCTTGGAGCCCAGGCCGGTCTTGAGCGCATCGCGAAACCCACGAAGTTCAGCTTTCTCGGCATGGTTCCGTCGAACAGCAATTTTATTCCCGCATTCAGGCAGCTGATCAAGGAGCTGATCAGGATTGAAAAATTCGGAGTGACGGAGGCCGAACTTCAGCGCGGCAAGCAGTCTGTCCTGGATTCGATAAAGCAGACATGGCTCGATAAGGATAAAATCAATTCAGGCGCCCGTGCGGGAGAGATGGTTCAGGCGGTTCTTTACGGCGACACCATGATCTCGATCCAAAACCGGTATGATCTGTATACCGCAATTGTCCCGCAAATAACTCAAGCGGATATTTTGAAAACAGTCGACAGCTGGTATACAGGCCGCGGCAAGCTTCTTCTGGTTACCGCTCCGGATACGGCCGCAGATATCCCTGCCGATCCGGTTTTGATGTCGGAGTGGCTGAGGTGGGAGCCTGCGGCTCCCGTGACCGCATATACGGAAAATAATCTAGACCGGCCCCTGTATGAAACCCCTGCTTCCGGTTCCGCCGGGACCGCCGGACCGGCGGGTTCGGTCGTCAAGACTGAGTCTGTGTCGAAAAACGGCATACAGCAGTGGATACTGTCGAACGGCGCGCGAGTTATTGTATATCCGACGAAATTCAAGGAAAACGAGATTCTTTTTTCTGCCTTCAGCAAGGGCGGTTCTTCCCTTGTTTCGGATGAAGACTTCCCGTCGGCGGCGGTAGCTTCTTCCTTTGCCCAGATGTCCGGGCTCAACGGCTTTTCTGCGACCGATCTGCAGAAAAAACTTGCGGGGAAAACCGTATCGGGCGGTACGTGGATCGATGAATCCTTCGAAGGCCTCTATGGGTCCGCATCGGTCACGGAACTCGAAACCCTGTTTCAGCTTATCAATCTTGAGTTTACCAAACCGTATTTTACCAGCGATGCCTATGAAGCCCTGATGGCGCAGCTGACCACGGTCGCGCGGTCGCGGAAAAATGAGCCGGAAGAGGTTTTTTCGGATCTTAAAACCAGTCTTCTTTATGGATCGAATGTCAGGCGCTCAAATTTGACGGAGGCGCTGGTAGCCGGAGTAAAACAGGATGCTGCGGAAAAAACGTATCTCGAAAGGTTTTCCGACGCGGGGGATTTTACCTTTGTGTTCGTAGGCAGCTTTGACGAGGCCAAATTAAAAGCCTTCGCGGAAACCTATCTTGCCGCCCTTCCGTCAACCGGGAAAAAGGAAGAGGCCCGTTCCCTTGGCATTGCATTCCCCTCCGGAATCACCGCTGAAAATTTGAATATGGGCCTTGATCCGAAAAGCCGGGTGTTTTTTGCATTTGGAGGAAAACCTGTCATCGGTCAATGGGAGCATGAGCTTTTTCAGTCAATGACATCCCTGCTTGATATACGACTTCGCGAAATAATACGCGAGGACATGAGCGGTTCATACGGGGTTCGCGTACGCGGTTCGCTTACAGGTTATCCCGAGCCGTCCTATGAAATAACCGTTGAATTCGGCTGCGAGCCCGGCAGGGAAGAATCCCTTTCCGCCGCGGTGCTCGAGCAAATTCGCTGGCTTGAGAACGCGCCGGTTCCGGAAACCTACCTTACCAAACTACGGGAGAACTTCAGGCGAAGTCAGGAAGAAGGATTGAAAAACAATCAGTTCTGGATGGGCAACATCGTTACCCTTTTAATGCAGGGCCGTCCGCTTGACGAAATCGATTCTTCAAGGGCGGTCGTTCCCCTGATTACGGGCGTGAAAATGCAGGAGATGGTGAAAAAATATCTGAACACTGAAAATTTCGTGAAGGCGTATTTGATGCCGAAAAAATAAGCGTACCCTGCGCCTCAGAGGCGCGGGGTTTTGCCGCCGCGGCGCATCAGCGTTGGCGGCAGACGGCATACTGTATACGGCAGACGGCGGTCAGCGAACTACCGTATGGAGAACCTCGCCGGTTTCACTCCGGAAAGCAAGCTCCATGCGGTTTTCGTAAACCGTCAGATCAAGAAAGCCGAACTGCTTTGCCTTATACCACAGGGACCAGGGGGACGAGTATTCGCGTTCCGGATCGGGCATTCCGCCCATGGCGCCGATGACGACGTAGGCAGTTCCCTTCGTTCCGTCAGCGGCGGGTCTTTCGAGATATTCCATAAAATGATTATGCCCCGAGATAACCAGATCGACACCACCCTGCTCGAGCAGCGGTGAAATTTCCGCGGTGAGCGCGGGGTGGTCGTACCAGGCGATCCCTGTTTCTTTGTCCGTATAACCCGAAGCCCAAAAATAACAATGATCAATTACGATTGTCGTGTCTTCAGTCGGGATGGATGCGAGTGTCGCGACCAGCCATTTTTTTTGCGCGCTGTCCATACTCTCTGATCCCCACAAAAGATTCAGTGCGATGATATGAGTCTTTCCCGAATCGATGCGGTAGTACAGTTTGTTATTGAAAAATGACTGGTAGCGGTAGGTCCCTCCGATGAGGGCATCGTGATTTCCCATCACCGTTGCAATTGCAACATCAGGGATTTCCTTAGCAAACAGCGAGGCAGCGTTCTCGAAATCCATACCCGGCACTCCCATCTCCGCGATATCGCCGAGGATAAAAAAAGCGTCATAGCCGCCCGCATTGACCGTGCGCAGGATGGAGCGGGTCGCTTCAAGATTGTTTTTACCGCTCCCGATATGCATGTCGGATGAAAACGCCAGATGGGCAAGGCTCTTTTCCGAAGTCAATTCAAGTTTGTTCATAACAGGTATATGCGTCGGTATCTTTCTCGTGTGATTAAAGAGCAGCATGAAACCTGCCGAGGTTCCTGCGATGACAAGACAGGAGACGACTATCGAGACAAAGCGGAAGGGCCTGGAATGCCTCGCGGGAATGAGGAGGAGGGCCGGAAGACAACCGACAGCCAGAATGCACAGAAAAATATTTCTGTATTTGGGCATCCATTCCAAAAGACCGCGCGTGCCGTCAAGCGAATAAAGCCAGAAGGAAAACAAGCCGACGCCGGCCGCTGCCAGCAGTGCTCCGCCAACGGGCAGCGGCGGCGACATTTCATCTTTTTTTTTATCAGTCATGGTCAGGACCTCCCGAAAAATGTATCAGGGTCGTTACGCGTTGTCCCGTTCAGTCGGTCGTCATAGAAGGATTCAAGGCTCTCCAGCATAAATTCTTTTACGAAAATAAATATCATGCCCGGATTGATATCGGATGGAATGACAGTCGCCAAAATCCATAATGGTTTACCGGGATTATATTCGGTCTGTAAAAATCGAACGGTGCCTTCGCCCCAAAAGACTGTATAGGATTTACCGGCTTCCGTAAAGGCCGTCATGCTTTGTGCCTCTTCCGTTCCTGTCCTCGTTTCGTCATAGGCCGAGATTTCTTCAGCGGTATCCGCATCGATTCTTCGGGGGTAGGCGGATAGGATAAGCGGAATCCTGAACCGGTTGTTTTTGCCTCCGCTGAGCATTGTCTCGAGCGCATCGGAAGGAGAAGGAGACGGATTATAATTGATCCATAGGTCGTGCGGATTTTCAAGGAGAAAATCGGCGCTGAACCACCACTTCCCGAAATCTTTTTCGGCAGGTTCGGCGGCAGAGCAGACAAGATAGCTGTTCCTGGTTTCGGCCATGATAAGGGTAAAGGATTGTTTTTTCTTTGATATACCCAGGAGGGAACCCTTTTCCACTGCGCCCTTTTTTTTGGTTACCTTCGTCATGTTGCCGGTAATGACGGTAAACTCGGCGTTTTCTTCCCTTCCGTTGAACTGAAAACTGGTTTTTGCTTTGACTGCGGCATAGGTGCCGAAATTTGCTTCTTTCAAAATTTCCGGGGGGAGCGTAACTATTTCCCCGGAGACCAGGGACAGCACGTCTCCGTCTTCTACGTGCTCGATAAGGGTAAGGGATGAATGACGGGAAAAAAAAGATTCCTGAGCGGAAGCGGTGTTCCGGCAGGAATCCAGGGTAATTAACGCATAAACGGAAAACAACAGGAAAAGTATTTTTTTCATTCTCGGTAAGTATACAAATTCGCAGTGCGAAAATCTACAATCTTTTTCCATCGGTTGAAATCGTGACAACCTGCCAGGGGATGAACTTTCCGCTCGCTTTCAGGGCTTCGGTCGCTGCGTGGGAGAGCCCTCCGCAGCAGGGCACTTCCATCCGCACAATAGTCAGGCTTTTTATATCGTTCCCGGAGAGTATAGCGGTAAGCTTTTCGGTATAGTCGCCGGTATCGAGTTTCGGGCAGCCGATAAGGGTGATGTGGTCCCGAATAAAATCCTGATGAAAGGATGCATACGCAAAGGCAGAACAGTCGGCCGCGACGAGAAGATTCGCATTCTTGAAATACGGGGCATTGACCGGCACCAGCTTGATCTGCACCGGCCACTGCATGAGCTCCGATTCCACGGAGACGAGAGAGGGAGCCGGCTTTGATTTTGCGAAGCTCCGCGCCTGTGTGCCCGGGCATCCATGAGGGGTAGAGTCGATGAGCGGGGCTGGGGCCTCTTGCGTTCCCTGAGGCCTGTGTGCCGCCTGGTTCGCAAGGACGGCTTCTTCGTCATAGGCTGCCCCTTCTCTTACTTCGAAGGTGATAGCCCCGGTGGGACAGGCAGGCAGGCAGTTTCCGAGCCCGTCGCAGTAATCGTCGCGGAGAAGTTTTGCCTTTCCGTCTGCGAGTACGATTGCCCCTTCATGGCAGGCGCTTATGCAAACCCCGCAGCCGTTGCACTTCGATTCATCTATCGTGATAATCTGTCTTTTCATTTTCGCTTTTCTCCTGATATATTCGCTTGTCTCTACCTTGCGGCTTCAGTGCAAGTATACTACTCTTGTATAAATAAGACGTTGCAATTGCAACAACTGGAGCGTTTATGTTAATTCCCGGCAATGTAAGCCTTTTTGAGGGCATCAAGTCAGACGAAATAACCCGGCTTCTTTCCTGCCTGGATATTCGCCATAGATCCTTTCCGAAAGGGACGACGATTATTCATGAAGGAGATCAGGTAGAATTTATCGGGGTGATTCTTATCGGATTTATCCAGATTGTCCGAACCGATATAAATGGAAACCGGATGATCCAGTCCGGCTTCGGGAGCGGCGCTCTATTCGCCGAAAGTTTTGTGTGCGCGGGTATAGTCCAAAGTCCGGTAAGTGTAGTCGCGGTCGAGGATTCAGAAATTCTGTTTATTCCATATAAAAAAATGATGCATTCGTGCAAGCAAACCTGTTCCTTCCATTATCAATTAATCGAAAACATGCTCAAAGTGATAGCGTTGAAAAACCTTGGTTTGAATGGAAAAATTGAAATTTTGAGCAAACGGACCCTCAGGGAAAAAATACTGACCTATCTCCAGCAGGAAAAACGAAAAAATCGCTCGGTTTCGTTTAATATTCCTTTCAGTCGCAACGAACTTGCCGATTATTTATGTGTTGACCGGAGTTCACTTTCAAGGGAACTGGGTTTTCTGCAGAACGAAGGATTGATTTCCTTTGAAAGGAATTTGTTTACTTTACAATGAAATTTGAATTTTATTGACAAAGAACAGACCTGCATATAAAATAAACCACCAGGATGAGAAAAAAGTGAAAAAAACTGAATTAGGCCATTTTAATTATAAAAAAACCGCCTGGTTTAAGACAATACGTAATGAAAATCGTCTTTACAAGTACAATTTGATGTTTTTTTCACTTTTAGCTGCACTTCTTGTTCCTATTATCCTGTATGTCTCTGATATTTTTGAACATGAGTCTGTCCCCTTTTTGAATTACCTTATTCCTTTTTGCCTCATGACAGGAATGCTTGTGTTTCTGGTGAAATTCCGGAATATAAAGGTCATGATCATTCTGACCTTGACCCTTGCAGTGGTGGGCGGACTGGGTACTGTGTACATGAGGGGCGGCTCAAAGGTATATATCGTTATCCTTTCTGTTTTTCCCGCACTCGTGGTTCAGCTTCGGGGAACGATAAAGGGAACCATTTGGTTCGGGGCTGTTCTTATCGGTTTTATGAGTATGTATATTCTGCAGAAAACCGGAATTCTCCCTCCTTGGTTAGCCCTTCTTTCGCCGCTGGACTTGGTTGCGGCGATAACAGCATCCCTGCTGATTTTTCTTTTTTCTTTTTTTACCGAACGCCGCCAGGAAGTGCTTGTTCGCCGTCTCGCGGACATGCTTGTTTTCGACGATGCAACCGGGCTCCCGAACAAGGATGTGCTCATTCATTCGATAAACCCCACAAAACCCTATATTTTCGCGATTATCAAGATAGAGAACTACAGCGACCTGGTCGCCCTTTTCGGCTACGAGTTTTCGGACACGATTTCTCAGTTTGCCTCGCAAAAACTCCGGAAGAACGAAAACCGGTTTCACTATAAAACCTATCAGCTGAAATACAATGAATACGGTATATTGATTGACCTTGATAACCTGCAGACCGTGGCGGAAACTACCCAGCTTTTGAACGATATAATCAAGTCGATAGAGATTGAGTCCCTCCCCTGGGAAACGGACAAGATCCGCCTTGCCTACCGGGTTGGCGCGACCATCATAGACCCTGCGGACACGCGTAACCCCCTTTCGAAAGCCGATGTAGCCCTGAAAAAAGCGGAAAGGGGTCACTCGGCCCTTACCGTGTACGAAGAAGACAATACCGAAAAAGAAAGCGCCTATGACTATACAATCCGGTTTACCGAACTGATCAACAACAGGGAAAATGATTCTTTCCGCGCGGTTTTCCAGCCCGTGTTCAACGGGGAAGGAACGCGGATCGAGTGGTACGAGGCCTTGCTCAGGATAAAGAGGCAGAACGGCGAGTATGTTTCGATATTTCCCTATTTGACAGTCGCCCGCTCGACGGGTTTTTACCAGGTATTGACGGATTTTATTCTCAGGAAGTCCGCCGAAGCTATCGTTGAATTCGACGTTGACGTATCGATCAACATTACGATCAATGACATAGTGCGGCCTGAATTCATCCTGCTGGTCGATGAGGCCTACCAGAAAATAAAAGATAAAAAAGGCCGGATTATTTTTGAAATTCTTGAAAGCGACGAATTGGTCGAACTCGATAAGTGTATTTGGTTCATTGACTACATCGCGCACTACGGATTCCGGATTGCGATTGACGATTTCGGCACCGGCTACTCGAATTACTGCAGCCTCGTGAACCTGCCGATCGATATCGTCAAGATCGATGGTTCCCTGATCAAAAAGATACAGGTGGACGAGAACGCCAAAATTCTTGTAGAGGGTATCGTTCATTTTTGCAAAAAATCAAACAAAAAGATTGTTGCAGAGTTTGTAGAAGACAGACAGGTTTTTGAATCGCTCAAGTCAATGAATATTGATTTTCTTCAGGGATACTATCTCGGTGTCCCGGCCGCAATTACCGGCTGTCCCACTCTTCCGTCGGTTTAATAAAAACGCCCGCCGAAAGGAAGTATCTTTTCGGCGGGCGTTTTTTTATTTTTTGCAGACCGCGCCTGCGCAGTTTTCTCCGTCCATGGCGGAAGAAACGATTCCCCCCGCATAGCCCGAGCCTTCGCCCGCGGGATAGAGACCGCCGATTGCTTCGCTTTCGAAGGTATCGGCGTTTCTGAGTATCCGAACGGGTGAGGATGTCCGCGTTTCTACGCCGACAATGACGGCTTCTTGCGTAATAAAGCCCTTCATGAATTTATTGAACTCTGAAAATGCTTCGCGGAGACGGCTTGAAATCGGTTCAGGCAGCCATGAATCCAGGCGCGAAGGAACCACACCGGGACTGTAGGAGCATTCAGGAAGCGCTTTCGAGGCTTTCCTGTCGATAAAGTCGGTGAGCAGCTGGGCAGGAGCGGCCTGACCCTTCCCTTGCTTTTTTGCTTCCTGCTCGAGGGCCTGCTGATAGCGGATTCCTGCGAGAATGTTATCTTTCTCTGAAAGTCCGGTTCTGTATTTGGCGGGAATGTCCTCGCTCCTGATTTCAACAACGATGGCGGCGTTTGACCATTTTGAATTCCGATTTGAGGGTGACATCCCGTTTACGACGATTTCATCGTCGGAAGTGGCGGAAGGCACGATTATGCCGCCGGGACACATGCAGAAGGAATACACGCCTCTCTCTTCAACCTGGGTGCTCAGGCGATAGGTCGCTGCCGGCAGGTTGGAGCCCCGCTCCTGTCCGTGATACTGGATCTTGTCGATCAATTCCCTCGGATGCTCAACACGAACTCCCATCGCGAAGCTTTTCGCCTCAAGGCTGCCGGGATAGGCGGTAAGGTTAGTGTAGATGTCGCGGGCTGAATGGCCGCTAGCAAGGATCACGGTATCAGCTTTCATTGTTGAATTCTTGTCTGTCTCCCCATCCCGGGTTGAAAGCCCGACGGCGGAAATATGCCCGCCTTCGACTGTAAAACCGGTAAGACGGGTATTGAAATGAAACTCGCCGCCGAAGCTGATAATAGTCTTGCGCATGTTGTTTATAATCGCAGGAAGCCTGTCGGTCCCGATATGGGGCTGGGCATCGGTCAATATGTCCGCGTCTGCTCCGTGGTGATGGAATATTGCAAGGATACGGCTGATATCTCCCCGCTTGTTCGAGCGGGTATAAAGCTTGCCGTCCGAAAAGGTGCCGGCTCCGCCCTCGCCGAAGCAGTAGTTCGATTCACTGTTTATTTTCTGGTCCCGGCTGATATTCGCGATATCTTCTTTCCGTTGGGCGGTTTCGGTTCCCCGCTCGATGATGACCGGGGTTATGCCCTCTTCCAGGAGACGGAGCGCGGCGAAGAGGCCCGCGGGGCCCGAGCCGATGATGACGACCCTTCGTTTGGGATCAGCCTGTTTCCAGCCGGGGGTAAAAACGCCCGAGCCGGCAGCAGGCGGCTGTTCGCCGATATATACCGTGTAGCGGAGGTTCAATTTAACCTGTCCGCGTCGCGCATCGATGGATTTCTTCTTGAAGACTATCGCGGTTATGGATTCTTCTTTGACGGATAAGGAGGCAGCAAGTTTCTGTCTGATGAGTTTTTCGTTTTCTTCCTCGCCGGGAAGCACGATAATGGTGCAATCTGTAATCATAAAATGCAGTATAAAGAGTTTTCTTGACAAAATCTGCAACAACATGATAGAGTGAACGTACACGCAGATGAATAAAGGATAAATAATATGACAGTGATAGAAATTGCAAAGATGGCCGGTGTTTCTATCGGTACTGTTGACCGGGTTCTGCACAATCGCGGCAGGGTCTCTTCGGAAACAAGAGCACGCATCCAAAATATCATTGAAAAGGAAGGATATCAGCCGAATCCCCTTGCCCGGCACCTGAAGCGCAACAAGGAATACCGCATCGGCGTGATGATTCCCGAACTGGAAAAGGAAAGCCGGTACTGGAACCAGATTTATGAGGGGATCCTGAAAGCGGCAGAAGAGCTTTCGGCTTTTTCCTTTAAAATCGAACTTTTTGAGTTTTTACGCCCTGATCGTGCGTCCCTTGTCTCCGCATGGGAAAGAATGAAGAGTTCTGATTGCTGCGCCTACGTTATCGCTCCCGTCATGCAGGAGGAAACGCTTGTCCTTCTTTTGGGGGAAAAAGAGAAATCGATATATACCCTGATCGATTCCCCCCTGCCTGGGTCTGACCCTTTGACGACCGTAGCCCAGGATCCCTTCCGGGGAGGATTATTGGCGGGAAAGATGATGGATCTGGTCTCGCACTCAAACGGGCCCTTTGTGGTCATTCGGCCCTTTACCGAAGCTTTCAACCTGAATGAGCGCGTCCGCGGATTTTATTCATGGTTTTCTTCCCGGAAGGAAGTGACCCTTTTCGATATTGTCTGCTCCGAGAATGATATGGAAGCTACTCACGCAATTCTGGAAAAACTGCTGAGCGAGCATGCCGATCTGAAAGGTATCTTCGCCGTTTCTTCCATCGGCCATAAGCTGGTTGACATAATCGATGCAAGGGGTAAAAAGAAAAATATCGCGATTGTCGGTTACGACCTTGTTTCCGAAAACGTGCAGTACCTGAAAGAGGGAAAAATCGACTGCCTGATTTCGCAGCGACCGGAAGAACAGGGCCGCCATGTGATTTATCAGCTGTATAAAAAACTGGTGCTTGAAGAGGAACCGGTAACGAAGATAGATATGCCTCTGGACATTTACTTTAAGGAGAATCTGAAATGATAAAAGCCGACGAACATTTTGTGATCGGGGCGGATTTCGGTTCCGATTCAGTTCGGGTTGTCCTGCTTGACGCCGCTGACGGAAAAATCGCGGCCCAGCATGTCGTGTACTATCCCCGGTGGAAAAAAGGTCTGTACTGCGATCCGAAGGAAAACCGGTTCCGCCAGCATCCCCTCGACTATACCGAAAGTCTTGTCGAAGCCGTGACGGGAGCCGTCCGTGAGGCGGACGCAAAGCGAGCAGCAGATACTTCGACGAAAAGTTCCGCCTCGATTGCGGGAAAGATACGCGCAATCTCCGTGGACACGACGGGCTCGACTCCCGTGCTTGCCGATGCGCGCGGAACGCCGCTCGCCCTTCTTCCGGAATTCGCGGAAGACCCGGACGGTATGTTCATTCTCTGGAAAGACCATACGTCTGTCCGCGAGGCGGACGAGATAAACCGCGTTTCCCGCACTTGGGGAGGCACTGACTATACAAAGTATATGGGTGGGGTGTATTCATCTGAATGGTTCTGGGCAAAAATTCTGCATACAATGCGCAAGAATGCCGCAGTAAAGAAAGCCGCCCGTACCGCCATAGAGCATTGCGACTGGATGACCGCAGTCATGACGGGTACTTCGCGCCCCGACGCAATCAAGCGGAGCCGGTGCGCTGCCGGACATAAAATCATGTGGCATGCGGAATGGGGCGGCTACCCGCCTCGAGAATTTTTCGACAAACTCGATCCGAAGCTGTCGGAAATCCGCGACTCGCTCGGCAGCGAGAGCTGGACAACAGAGGTGTCTGCCGGAAAGCTTACTCCTGAATGGGCGAAGAGCCTTGGCTTGAGCGAGTCGGTCATCGTCTGCGTCGGGGCCTATGATGCCCACATCGGTGCCGTCGGCGGCGACGCCTCCCCGGGAACCCTGGTAAAGAGCATCGGCACCTCGACCTGCGACGTCATAATCGGGCCGAAGCCCGCGCCCGGCGAAAAGGAAAAACTGATCGGCGGAATATGCGGCCAGGTCGACGGTTCCGTCATCGCAGACTGGATTGGGTATGAGGCCGGCCAGTCGGCATACGGCGATTACTATGCCTGGTTCCGGAATCTTTTGATGTGGCCGATCCGAACCCTTGTTGCCTCCGATCCGGATGCCAAAAATCTTGATGTAGAGAAGATCGAGAAGAAAATCCTCTCATCCCTGGAGGAAGCGGCTTCAAAAATCGAATCCAAGGAAACATCTCCCCTGGCGCTTGACTGGATTAACGGGCGGAGGACCCCCTTCGCCAACCAGAACCTGAGCGCCGCCATTACGGGCCTTACCCTCGGCACCGATGCCCCTGCCCTCATGCGAACCCTGCTTGAATCGACCGCCTTCGGCGCGCGCTCTATCATTGAATGCTTCGAGGAAGGGGGCATAAAAATACATAAGATAATGGCCATCGGCGGAGTAGCGAGGAAGAGTTATTTAGGCATGCAGATTCTTGCCGACGTGACCAACCGCGACATACACGTGACGGCCGGTGACCAGTCCTGCGCCATAGGCGGTGCCGTCTTTGCCGCGACCGCCGCGGGACTCTATTCCGACATTTTTACCGCGCAAAAAGCATTATCGGCCGGGACTGAGCGTATCCATAAACCCGATCCCTCCCGCGTTGCGATATACAACAAGCTCTACGAAAAATTCCGCAGGCTTGGAACTTTCATTGAAGGAGAAACAAAATGATCAATCTCAATCAGTATGAATTCTGGTTTTTGACCGGAAGCCAGCATCTTTACGGTGACGAAACCCTGCGGCAGGTGGCCGAGGATTCCAAAAAAATCGTCGCGGCGTTCAACGCGGACAAACAGATGCCATGCAAAATAGTTTGGAAACCGACGCTTATAACGGCCGAAGAAATCCGCAGCGTCCTCGAGCAGGCAAATGCGGATCCCGCATGCGCCGGCGTGGTCGCCTGGATGCATACTTTCTCGCCTGCGAAGATGTGGATAGCCGGCCTCACGTCCTACAAGAAACCGCTACTTCAGTTCAACACTCAGTACAACTGCGACATACCCTACGACACGATGGATATGGATTTCATGAACCTGAATCAGTCCGCGCACGGCGACCGGGAGTTCGGCTTTATTACCGCACGCATGGAAATTCCGCGCAAGGTTATCGTCGGACACTGGGGCGACATCGAGACAAGAGAGCGCATTGCGATGTGGATGCGCGCCGGCTGTGCGGTTGCTGACGGGAAAGGCTTGCGCATTGCGCGATTCGGCGACAACATGCGGGACGTCGCCGTTACCGACGGCGACAAGGTCGAAGCCATGATCCAGCTGGGTTGGTCCGTCCCCTATTACGGGATAGGAGACCTTGTTGCCTGCATGGCGAAGGTGAGCGACGCCGAGATAGATGCCCTGGTCAAACAGTATGAGGCCGACTATGAGATTGTATGGGGTAAGGACAAATCTTTCGCCCTTGCCCATATTCGCGAGCAGGCGCGCATTGAGGCCGCCATGCGGTCCTTTTTCAAGGACAACAAAGCGAATGCGTTTACCACCAACTTCCAGGACCTGCATGGGCTCAAGCAGCTTCCAGGCCTCGCCTGTCAGCGTCTGATGGCCGACGGCTTTGGTTTCGCCGGGGAAGGTGACTGGAAAACCGCCGCCATGGTGCGGACTTTCAAGGTTATGTCCTCGGGTCTTGGCGGAAAGGGTTTCGGCGACTCGTTCATGGAAGACTATACCTATCATTTTGAAAAGGGGAACGAGATGAATCTCGGAGCCCATATGCTCGAGGTGTGCCCGACCATAGCCGAGGGCAAGCCGAGAGTCGAGGTGCATCAGCTCGGTATCGGGGACAAGGAAGATCCTGCACGTCTCGTGTTTACCGGAAAGGCGGGACCGGCGATCTGCGCAGCCGTGGTTGACTTCGGCAGCCGTTTCCGCTGCGTCCTCAACGAGGTGAACGCGGTCAAGCCGCCGAAAGACCTGCCCAAACTTCCCGTAGCGCGCGTTTTGTGGAAGCCTGAGCCGAACCTGCGCGTTTCGGCGGAAGCCTGGATTCTCGCGGGCGGCGGCCACCATACCGCGTACTCGAATATCGTGACAACCGACATGGTGCGCGACTGGGCCGAGATGGTCGGCATAGAATGCCTCGTCATCGACCGGAACACCAATGTTGCCTCGTTCAGGAACGAACTGCGCTGGAATTCAGCCGCCTGGAAAAAGTGATGTCGGAATACTCGGCCATAAAAGAGGAAGCATTCGAGGCAAACCGGGAGATACCTCTCCGCGGTCTTGCCCTGTATACCTGGGGAAACGTATCGGCTTTCGATCCCAGGCGGGGCGTGTTTGCGATAAAGCCTTCCGGTGTGCCCTATGCAGATCTTACGTCGGAAAGCATGATTGTCGTCGATCTTGACGGGAAGGTGGTCGAGGGATCGCTGAATCCTTCGTCGGATACCCCGACCCATGCCGTGCTCTATCGCGAGTTCACGATCAAGGGCGGCGCCCTCGTCAGGGGAATCATCCATACGCACTCGACCCATGCCGTGGCATGGGCCCAGGCATGCAGGGCTATTCCCCTTTTCGGTACGACCCATGCCGACCATATTCAGGTGGCCGTACCCTGCACTCCCTACCTTTCCCCCAAGGCGGTGGAAAAGGACTATGAAAAGGAGACGGGAAATCTTATTGTCGAGCTGTTCAGGCAGGGTCTGTCCCCGAATGAGGTGCAGATGGTTCTTGTCGGCGGTCACGGTCCCTTTGCATGGGGTCCGAGCGCGGCGAAGGCGGTGTATAACGGCGCCGTTCTGGAAGAAATCGCGCGGATGGCCCTTCTGACGCTTCAGGTCAATCCTTCGGCTTGTTCCCTGCCTGATTATATTGTAAGCAAGCATTATCACAGGAAGCATGGCCCGAATGCGTATTATGGACAAAAAGGAAGAAAGCAGTAATTCATTAAGTTTTATTTGACAAACAGAGGATAAGCCGGTAATATAAAGTCGCGTGTACGTAAACGCGCAAGGCTTTCGATCTTCATTCGAAAGCAAAAAACACAGGAAGGTTTCAAAATGGCAGAACTGCGGTTTAACCCATTGCTTCGTACATGGACTATTGTTTCTCCTTCCCGGCAGGCTTCTCCAGCGGTTCCAAGGAGCAGTTGCCCCTTTTGTCCAGGGTCAGGGCTCGTCCCGGATCAATATGATGTGTTCAAATATGATAATGATTTTCCCGCGCTCAGTCAGAATCCGCCCGCGCCCGATCCTGCGGGCTCGGCTTTTTACCGTACTTCTCCGGCATACGGTTCCTGCGAGGTAATCCTGTATACCAGCGATCATGAAAAATCCTTGCATGAACTTCCCGTGCCGCATATCCGCAAGCTTGTCGATCTGTGGGCGGAACGATGCGAGGCGTTATCCTCCATTCCGGGAAACAAATTTGTCATGCCCTTCGAGAACAGGGGCGAGGAAAACGGTGTCATGATGGACCATCCCCACGGCCAGATTTATGCGTATTCCTGGATTCCGCAGAAAGTTCAAGCCGAGCTGGATTCCGCTCGCGCTCATTACAGGGCTCACGGCGACTGCCTGATCTGCCGGATGAACACGGAAGAGAAAACCTTCAAACGCCGGATCATTTTCGAGAATGAATCTTTCTATGCGTACATACCCTTCTTTACCGACTATCCCTTCGGCGTTTTTATCTCGGCGAAGGGTCACCGGAATTATATCACCGATTTTTCCGACAACGAGAGAAACGATCTTGCGCAGATACTAAAAATCGTAACAGGCTCTTTCGACAAACTCTTTGACCGTCCTTTCCCCTACATGATGATCATGCATCAGAATCCCGTAAACAGCCCTGAGTTTGAGGACACGAAGGATTACTATCATTTTCACATAGAGTTTTATACTCCCCTGCAGGGCAAGAACAAGATCAAGCACAATGCATCCTCCGAGTCCGGCGCCTGGGCGGCAATCAACGTCGCCTCCGTCGAAACAACGGCCGCAGAGCTGCGGTGCGCGAAGCTTGCATATCTTGCGGACTTTGACGCGGATTTGCTGAAGGTTTCCCTCGTCGCCGAGTTTATCGCGCGCTACGCGGGAGACCCTTCCGATGTGTCGGTTTTTGCCTCTCCTGCGCGAATCAACATTATCGGCGAGCACATCGACTACAACGGCGGAAAGGTTTTCCCCGCCGCCATTGACAAGTATCTGTACCTGATGATCCGAAAAAGAGCGGATTCGAAGATCGTATACAATGATCTCCGCTTTGCCGGCGAGTATACCTTCAGCGTTAACGATACCTTCGCCTACAAAAAAGAAAACGGCTATACCAACTATTTGAACGGAATACTGAAGATTATGGCAGATAAAGGCTTCAAGTGCGGCACGGGATTCGAGATTCTGATGTACAGCACAATTCCGGACGGCGGCGGGGTCTCTTCATCCGCGGCCCTTGAAGTCGGCTTTGCCTATGCGGTTTCCGAGCTCTTCGGTTTCGGGATAGACCGGGTGCAGATTGCCCTGATGGGTCAACAGTCCGAGCATGAGTTCATGAACGTCAAATGCGGTATTATGGACCAGTTTATCATCGCGACCGGGAAAAAGGACAATGCAATCATGCTTGATACCAATACCCTCGACTACCGGTATGTTCCACTGGCCCTAAGTGACTATCGGATTGTCGTGATGAATACAAACAAGAAGAGACAGCTTGCAGACTCAAAGTACAATGAGAGACGGGAGGAATGCATGACCGGTCTCGCGATTCTGCAAAAGCACGTGAAGATAGATTCCCTGTGCGAGCTGAACGGCAAGGACTACGAAGCGCTTTCCTGGGCGATTGCCGATCCCGTGATACAAAAGCGGGTGCGTCATTGTGTGTATGAAAACGACCGGGTTCTCGAGTCCGTTGCGGCTCTTGAAAAGGGAGACCTGAAACGTTTGGGTTCTCTTTTATGTCAGTCCCATGTTTCCCTGAGGGATGACTACGAAGTCACCGGGCTCGAGCTCGATACCCTCTACGAAGAGGCCTCGAAGGCGGACGGGTGTCTCGGTGCGCGCATGACCGGGGCCGGCTTCGGCGGCTGCGCAATCGCGATCGTGCACAGGGATTCGGTTAAGGCTTTTACCGCTTTCGTAAAAAAGGCTTATGCGGAAAAGACAGGCCTCGAGGCGACGCTCTTCTCCTGCAAGTCGGGAAATGGAGTATTTAAATTTTGAATTTGGAAGCTTCTGTATTCAGCTGATCGCTGATCTTTCCTATTGCCTTTGCCCGGTCATCGACCGTCGTGAAGGAGCTCTGGATTGAAAGCAGTTCGTCCTGGATGCGGGAGTTTCCCTTTGCCACGGATTCGGCAGATTCCCTGACCGCATCGATGGAAGTGCTCATGAGTCCTGTCTGCCTTGTTATTTTTTCGGTATTGTCGGTTACGCTCGTTGTGTAGGTGTTCAGCTCGACCATAGCCTCCATTATCTGATTGCCGCCCTCCTTCAATTCCAGCAGGCTGCCCACGATTTCGTCAAACCTGTCGCTTACTAGATGGATTTCGCTCTGGACCAATTTAAACGACTCTGATGTTTTTCCGCTGGACGTATTCGCGGCTTTGATGTTTCCGATTACTTCCTTTAGATTTTTCACGATGGTTTTGGAATTGACGGCGGAAGCTTCCGCGAGTATGCGGATTTCATCCGCTACGACCGAAAATCCCGCACCGAATTCTCCGGCATGCGCGGCCTCGATAGCGGCGTTCATCGCGAGGAGGTTTGTGCGAGCCGCGATGCTGCTGATCATGTCGGCCATGCTCTGGATTGTCGTGATGTTCTGGTTTATGCGCTGGATGATTTCCGAAGTTTCGGTCAAGCGGTTTTCGCCGAGGACCGCAGCGGATATCAGTTTTGATGAGCCTTCCTTGTTGTTTTCCATGATCGAGTTGAGCGACGATATCGACGAGGCCATTTGCGTTATCGCCGCGGTAGATTCCTCCACCATTGCGGCTTGCGACTGAATCATGGTGGATACGGTGTGTACGTCTTGAGAGATTGAAGAAATAGCGGTTTGGGATTTCTGGATATTCGTTTCGAGTATGGCAGACGCATTCTGGATTGCGCTGGATTCGCCGGTCAGTCTGGAAACGGCCTCATCAGTAAACGTTACCGACGTGTCCAGCTGGTTTCGGCTGTCGAGCGCCTGCGTCGATGCCTGTTGTATCTCTCTTATCGAGCTGGTAAGATTGTTTCGCATTTCTTCCATCAGGACGCCGAGTTCTCCGATCTCATCCGTTCCTGAAGTATCGAACTTCAAACTTAAATCCCCGCTGCTGATGATCCGAATTGCTTTTTGAATGCGGGTGATTTTTCGGGATATTCGGTTGGCGGCGATTACAGAGAGAAATATTCCGAGGGTGCCCAAAATGACTGCTATCAGAAACGCGGTAAGGACAGAACTTGTCTTGTATGCTTGTATCTCGCCGTCGATGATTTCATACTGCTCATCGATGATGGAAATGCTGCTGATAAATGACTGGTTCATGACGAGTATGCCGGATGAAAGGGCGTTTGACAGTTCCAAAAATCGTGGGTAGCCTTCTTTTTTGCTGTAGTAAATTATCAGCGAGAAATCTATAAGCTTCAGACTGGACCGAAATCCGCCGACTTTTTCCCCCTGAACGAGAAAGTTTTCTATCGCGGCATCAAGGGCTGTGCGCCGGTCATTGATCAGGCCCTTCATCGCGTTGATCTGCTGTATCGATTCCTTTATTGCCTTCAGTTTTTTCGGCAGGTATGTAATCGAATCGAGGGCGGCGAATGACGCGTTGGTGTTTTCGGTAAAGGGCTGAGAATCGATTTTTATCGCGGCCAACGGCTTGAAGCTGAAGCTGGTGAAAAAAATGGCTTCGGAGGCAAGACTGGTGCGTAGTTTTGTGAGGACGGCGCGTTCGTTTTCAATCAAACGAATTTGGGAATTCAAGACAAAATAAAATCCTGCGGAAAGAAGAAAAACGGTCGTGATAATCCCGATCATGCCCAGCAATTGCGTTTTGATTTTCATTCGTTAAGGATACTCTGTAATATTCAATTTGTCTAACTTAAAGGTACGGAATAAGCGCGTGCAGGCTCTTTCTGCACGCACCGGAAATGCATTCTGATCATCTTTTTAAGGGCACCCAGTATTCGCACCAGTAATCAGGCGCGGCGGGATCTCCTTGTGCCGGGTAAAATTCGATTTCTGCGGTTCCCGCATGTTCGCGTTCGGATGCCGGAAACCCTTCCGAATAAATCCTCTTGATCGTTTCCTGGAAGTTCGGGTGCAGCGGTCCGCGCGAGGTGAATTTCGCCCAAGAGGACGCGGGTACCGTGATGTCCTCGCCGCCTGCGGGTAGTCCCTTCCTGTCGCCCGGCGTTTCTACGGCAATGGTGTAGACGAACGCTCCCGTCTTCATGTCGTGCGAGTGGCATACCCCGCAAATGCCGAGCTTCGAACCAGTTGTTTTTCCCGCGAGGGCGGCGCAGCGTCCGTCGTTCATGATTGTGTCCCAGAAAGCGGGGATCTCGACAAAGTTGCTTCCATCCTGGCTTTGCAAGCGGAGAGTCAGTCCGGTGAGCTTGGTTCCGGGAATGCGCGCCTCGCTCGGGAGGCACTCAAACCCGCGCTTGAATGCGCGGGCAAAGGAATCCGGGGAATCATATCCGTACTTGACGGCGATATCCAGAATTCTCTCCCTTCCCGAGGCGAGCTCGAGGGCCGCGCTCGAAAGCCGCCTTCTTCTCGCGTATTCGGCGGGGCTTGTTCCCGTGATCACTTCGAACATCCTCATAAAATGAAACGGAGAGCAGTTAGCCTCGCGCGCGGCGCTCTGCAAGTCGATTTCATCTGTCAGGTTCTTTTCGATATAAGCGAGCGCACTGGTCATCCTGTACTGCCCGACTTTTTTTGCCCTTCGGTGTTGGATTGGGCCGCATTTAGTGCTATTCTTGAGCGCATGAAAGTACGATTCAAAAAAATGGATGCCTTTGCGGTGAGCGGGTCATCCGGAAATCCGGCCGGCGCGGTGTATCCCGGCGAGGCCCAAAATCCGGACGAGGAAACCATGCTGCGCATCGGACGCGAGTTGAAAGGCTTTGTGAGCGAGGTCGGCTTTGTCTTTCCGGTCGACGAGGGCAGCGTTCGTCTCCGCTTGAAGTATTATTCCTCCGAGTGCGAGGTTGACTTTTGCGGTCACGCGACCATAGCGATTATGTATGATTATTTTAAATCCATGGGAAGCGGCGCGCCGGAATCGATATGCATAGAGACGAACCGGGGCATACTCGAGGTATTCAATCGAATTGCAGAATCGGACGCGGTATTCATCACTGCCCCTTCTCCTGAATACCGGAATGAGCCGATTTCCCCGGCCGGCGCAGCCGGGGCTCTTGGTATAGAAACGGCAGATCTGAATGCCTCTCTTCCCGTTTCGATTATCAATGCAGGACTGAATACCCTTCTTGTCCCGGTCCGCTCTCTCGAAACCCTTCTGGGCTTGAAGCCGGATTTCGAAGTCCTGAAAGGATGGCTTTCTTCTTCCGGTGCCGATATAGTCGAGGTATTCTGCCCGGAAACCGTTTCCCCCCTGTCAGCCTGGAGGGTTCGGGTGTTTTGCCCGAAATTCGGTTATCTCGAGGATCCGGCGACAGGCTCGGGCAATTCGGCATTCGGCAATTATCTTCTGAAAAACGGATTATGGGACGGATCTTCTATTGCGCTCGAGCAGAACGGCGAGAGGGAACGTTTTAATGTAGTCAGGCTAGCCTCTGGGGTTGGCAGGGGTACGCACGGAGAATACTTGACGCAGGTTCTGTTCGGCGGCGGAGCCTCCGTGAAAATAGATGGAGAATATCATATTTAAGCAATGAACTACTTTTGTATGTAATAAAGTGTTGACAAAGGTGAATTAATAACTTAACATTGTTATAAGAACAGCGTTAAGTTATCTAAAGGACGTTACCCCATGCGCTCACCGAATCCTGAACTCGAGCAGAAGATACGCAAAGAATGCCTCGCGCTGCTTCTGCAGAAGGAGGGTGAGCTGATAGGGATGCGGGATATCGCGTCGGCTTGCGGTGTATCTCCTACCTCGATTTATTACTATTTTAAGGACAAGGAAGAACTTTTTGAGGCAGTAAAACTTGACTGCATAAAAATGATGGATGACTTTATCCGGATTCACAGCGCTTCATTTATCGATCCTGCCTTTCGCTTTCGTGCGGGTCTGCGCGCGTTCAGGGACTGGGCTTTCGGAAATCCGAGAATAGCCGTTTTGATCATGGGCAGGCTGAAAGCGAATCTGAGTCTTGAGGGTGCTTCCTATGCGCCTTACTATGTGAGCACGGATAATGCAAAAGCGCTGCTTGACCAGGCGGTCGCGGAAGGAAAGGCAAAAAGCACGGATACGCGGATGGACAGCTCCCTTTGTATCGCCGCCGTTTGGGGAGCGATAGAATCAATATTGCTGAATCGAACCGCGCCGGAATACTGGGGAGCGGGGATCGAGTTTACTGACCGGATGATCGAGCTGTGCTGCTCGGCATTTTTAATTTTCAGGGGAGAACAATGAACAAAACGTGCGGAAAAATATGGCTCGTACTCGCGCTCTGCGCGCTGTGCGGTCAAAATCTGATCGGGCAGGAAAATATTGAACTGATTATCATGCCGGGTAAACACTGGACCGGAACCATGTGGGCCTTTCTCATTCCGATACAGAAAACACCGCAACTTGCGGCTTGGGTGGAAACGACTGATGGTCAATATGTGGAGACCCTTTTTGTGACCGGCAAGGCTGCGAAAAAAACCTGGCTTGGTTCTCCTCAGGGCGGACGTCCCGATTCCCTTCCTGTCTGGTATGCGGTCTCGACCTCCTCTTCCGTTGATGCGGAAAGCTCTGCGACTCCTGCGGGAAAGGAGGCGTTTGCGTCCGGGACGGGAAATCTGGAAAGCGGCAGGGCGTATGTCGTCAAGCTGGAAGTGAATCACAGTTTTGACTACAATGACGCTTGGCCGAAAAAGGCAGGGGCCGGGGATGCGAACTATTCAGGAGTGAACGGACAGCCTTCGGTTATCTATGAAGGAAAAATTGTCGCGGGACAGAGCGGAAAAGTTGTTCTGGAATTTTTGGGACAGGGATCGGTCAACGGTTCGATCGGCCGCATTGTCCCGGGATCGGAAGGTCTTACTACGGCACTCTCGATCATTGAAAGCGCAATTGTTGAAACCAAACGGGAGAAACAATAAATGATGAAAAAACTGACTGCCGCGTTCTGCGTTTTATGTTTTCTGTCTGTATCCGGTTCCCTCGCCTCCGAAGAGGTTAAGGGCATGAAAACCGCGACCGACTTGAATTTCGTCCTTGCGACCACAATGGAAACAAAGGTAAAAATTATCGAGACAATCTCAATCCCGGTGATGGCTGGCATGGGCCCCTTGACTGCGGGAAACCAGATACAGTTCAAGCTTGGCGGCGAGTTTTCGCCTGTGTCCCTGAACGGCACCTTCGAGACTGTCCTTACGCCAATAGCCTTTCTGCAGTTCAACGCGGGAGCGTCTTTCGGTTCCGGCTGGAATATTCCGATCGCAAACGGGCTCAGGATGAATGAATGGGCAGATGCGCACGATTCCGTTCTGACTGGAGGAGCCTTTTCCGGCCTGGTGTGGAGCGTCAAGGGCGGATCCGCTTTTCAGTTTGATTATGCCGCCTTAAAACCCGGGGACTGGAACCATATCGTCATCCGGACCTATCACGCATTTCAGTACCGTGCCCTTTCTTCCTCCTCAGCATCCGACTCATGGCTTTACGAGTCTGACTCGGGGGAAAACCGGAACGGGTGGAACTATTACGGCAACTATTTTCTCGGCTACAAGATGCCGCTTGTTCTTGATACCGTGGGTTTGCTTTTTGAGGAGGACCTGTATCTCTATGACACGGCTGACCGGAAACTTTGGGGTGATGACATTCCTCGCTGGACGTTCGGTTTCCTGGGTAATTTCGCTATAAATAAAAAAACCTCGATAGCGCTCCTAGTGCAGGGCAGGACAATGCGCAATTTCACAAAGGAAACCGAAGATTATGGGTTTTATCAGGATCGGCGTATGGCCTCGGGAGAAAAGACGCATATTAAATTTTATCGGGCGGCGCTGAATGCAACCATAAAGTTAAAATAAAAAGAAAAAAGAACTTTGAGTCTATTGACATTTTTTTTGGAAAAGGGAAATATGCTGATATAGTCGAAGGCGATTGATGTGCAGCGCTGCATATTAATCGCCTTTTTTTTATTTTCGAAAAGTTATTTGATAAGGGGGTCTGCAAATGAGCATCAATTCAGGCGATGTTGCCTTTATTCTGGTCAGCTCTGCACTCGTGTTCATGATGACACCGGCGCTTGCTTTTTTTTACGGAGGAATGGTTCGCAGGAAAAATTCCCTGAATACGATCATGTCCGTTTTTTTTATCTGCGGTATTGCTTCCCTTATGTGGATAATCGGAGGATACTCTCTTTCTTTCGGCGCGGATCACCTCGGGATTATCGGCGGACTTGATCATTTATTCTTCAACGGAGTGGGCGCTGAGCCCAACGCCGCCTACGCAGGAACGATTCCAGAAGGGCTCTTTGCCGTATTCCAGATGATGTTCGCGATAATTACCCCGGCTCTCATAGTCGGCTCTCTTGAGGGACGCATGAAGTTTTCATCGCTCTTCATCTTTGTCGCGGCCTGGTCTGTATTGGTTTACTACCCGCTTGCGCACATGGTGTGGGGCGACGGCGGATTTTTGCGGAACCTCGGAGCCCTTGACTTCGCCGGCGGAAACGTCGTTCACATCAGTTCCGGCGTCTCCGGCTTGGTCGCGTGCATCCTGCTCGGCAAGAGGCGCGGGTTCGGGGTGCTGTCCTATAAACCGCACAACATTCCCTTCATCGTTCTCGGCGCGGGCCTCCTCTGGTTCGGCTGGTTCGGCTTCAACGCGGGAAGCGCGCTCGGGGCGAATGCCCTGGCGGTTCAGGCGTTCATTACCACGAATACCTCCGCTGCGGTCGCGATGCTCAGCTGGATGCTGATCGAGAAAATCAAATTCGGCAAACCTACCCTGATGGGCGCCGCGACCGGCGCGGTGATCGGACTCGTCGCGATCACGCCCGGAGCGGGATTCGTTCCCGTATGGGCATCGATTATTATCGGCGCGGTGGTCAGTCCTCTCTGCTTTATGTTCATCACCAGGGTGAAGCCCAAGTTCGGGTATGATGACGCCCTTGATGCGTTCGGCTGTCATGGAATCGGCGGGATTTGGGGCGGCATCGCAACGGGCCTGTTCGCCCACAAGTCGATCAATTCGGCCGTTCAGTGGAACGGTCTGGCATACGGCGAGACTAAATTGATCGTGGTTCAGCTGATCAGTATCGGGGTGACGATTGCGCTGTCGGCCGGGGTTACTTTCCTGATCATGACCGTCATAAAAATCTTTGGCGAGATCAGGGTTTCCCGTGAAGAGGAAGCGCTCGGGCTAGACCTCAGTGAGCACCAGGAAACCGCCTATCCCGCCTTTACCGGCTTGGATTGATCTTTACACAAAGCGAGGAAACCATGAAGAAAATTGAAGCGATTATCAGGCCCGAAAGGCTGGAACTTTTAAAGGACGCGCTGCTTGAAGTCAAGATTAACGGCATCACCATAAATCAGGTGATGGGATGCGGCACCCAGCTGGGCTGGACCGAGCACTACCGCGGCAGCGAGGTGCTGATGAATACGAGGGCTAAGGTTGAGCTGAAAATAATCGTTCCGGACGCGCGGCTTGAGGAACTCATCGAGCTTATCTGCAGGGTTGCGTATACGGGAGAAGTGGGGGACGGTAAAATATTCGTCAGCGACATTCTGGAATGCGTCCGCATCCGCACGGGCGAGCGCGGCGAGAAAGCTGTTTGATTTTCACCGCATAGTTAAAAAGTATTCGTGAATCCGCGTGTCTGCGGGCGTCAGTTCGGGATGAAAGGTGAGACCGAGAATGTTGGCGCTCCGCACCATGACGATATCATTTTTGGTGCGGGCGAGAACGAGTACTCCTTTTTCCATCGAGCTTATCCGCGGCGCGCGAATGAAGGTTGCCGGGTAAAGGGCTGTTTCCTTCAAGCCGAGATCCAGCTCTATGTTCTCGATGAAGGATTCTGTCTGCCTGCCGTAGGAATTGCGCTCGACGGTCACGGGAAGGACGTCGAGAGTAACCACGCGCGGATCTTCAACGGGCCGCGCGAGCATGATAAGTCCCGCGCAGGTGCCCATAACGGGAAAGCGGGAGGCGAAGTCCCTGAGCGTTTCGTAAAAGGAAGCGCCGTCGGCAAGCAGGAGCTTGGTGATGACGGTGGACTCGCCTCCGGGGATGACGAGTCCGTCGCAATGTGCAAGTTCTTCCGTGGTCCGGATTTCCCGGACAGAGACCCCAAGGCTTTCGAGTGCTTTTATGTGGCTTGCGAATCCGCCCTGGAGCGAAAGAACCCCTATTGTCCGTTTCATTACTGTTACCAGCCGCGCTTGGCGAGCTTTTCCGCCTCGGGAAGCGTGGAGTTCTGGATGCCGTCCATTGCCGGTCCGAGACCGGTCGAGACTTCAAGCAGGACCGCAGGATCCCTGTAATGGGTAACCGCGCGGACGATTGCCTTGGCCCTCTGCTCGGGATCGTTGCTCTTGAATATGCCTGAACCCACGAATACGGTTTCTGCACCGAGATACATCATCAATGCAGCGTCAGCGGGGGTCGCGACTCCGCCGGCGGCGAAGTTGGGAACGGGAAGTTTTCCGAGTCTGCGGGTTTCCAGCACCAGTTCGTAGGGAGCCCCGAGTTCTTTTGCGGCCGTCATCAGTTCGGCCTCGTCCATATTTTTAATACGGCGGATATCGGCCATAAGCTGCCTCATGTGGCGAACGGCTTCGACGACGTCGCCGGTACCGGCTTCGCCCTTGGTGCGTATCATCGCAGCTCCTTCGCCGATGCGGCGGAGCGCCTCTCCGAGATTGCGGCAGCCGCAAACGAAGGGAACCTTGAACTGGTGCTTGCTGATGTGGTATTCCTCGTCGGCTGGAGTGAGAACTTCGCTTTCGTCGATAAAGTCGATGGAAAGGGCTTCAAGAATTTGGGCTTCAACAAAATGGCCGATACGGCATTTCGCCATAACCGGAATGGAAACGGCGTTCTGAATTGCCTGGATCATTTTCGGATCCGACATGCGCGAGACCCCGCCGTCTCGTCTGATGTCCGACGGGATTCTCTCGAGCGCCATAACCGCGGCGGCACCGGCCTGCTCGGCGATTTTTGCCTGCTCCACGTTCGTGACATCCATGATTACGCCGCCCTTGAGCATTTCGGCCAAGCCGACCTTAAGCGCAAATGTTTCTTTCTGGTTCATACTTCACTCCTTGTATATCGTGGTTCTTGAGGGACATTTTAAAAGTCCCCGAGACCCGCGTTTCCGGTTTTGCCGGGAGATTCATCGAGATATTCTTTTACGGCTTCACCGAGCCGTTTGATTCCGGTAATTATTTCTTCCGGCTTCAGGGAGCCGTAACAGAGACGGAAGGAATTTATAAAACTGTTGTTGATGTCCTGGAGAGGCCCCGGTAAAAAAGCGACCCCCTTTTCGATGCTCCGTAAAAACAAATCCACGCTGGAAAAGCCGTCCGGAAGGGTAACCCAGAGCTGAAAGCCCCCCTGGGGCGTCGTCCACTTCACTTCATTCGGCATAAAGTCTTTTAGCGCCCGTAACGTGGTATCGCATAATTTGCGGTAATGGGAACGGATGCGCGCGCGGTGGAGCGTATATCCCTTTTCGTCTTCAAGGAAGGCTTTCGCGATTCCCTGCATAAGGGGAGGACAGCCCAAGTCCATGGCTTTCTTGATTTGGGTCAGTGTACGGATCCTTTCCTCCGAGGTGATGATCCAGCCGACGCGCAGACCGCTGATGAAGGATTTTGACAGGGATCCAAGGATTACCGCGCTCTCCGTGCCGATTTCCTTCAGGAAAGAAACCGGCTGGGTTTTCTCGAAATGCAGGTCCCGATAGACCTCGTCGGCAAGAATGGTGATGTGGTGTTTTTCGGCCCACCGTGACACTTCGATCTGCTTTGCGCGGCTGATGTCGGTTCCCATAGGATTATGGAGCACCGGGCACACATAAAAAAGGGCTCCCTCGGGATCGAAATGTTTCGGCAGAAGGGAGAGCTCCGGCCCATCAGCCGTGCGGGGCACTGTTTCTAAATTGAGGCCGAAGGCGCTGAATGCATTGCTGACACCGGTGTAGCAGGGTGTTTCGCAGATGACGGTCGTTCCGTTTTCTGCTGCCTGCTGGGCCAGCAGGGCTATGGCCTGCTGCGAGCCGCTCGTGACCAGAACCTGATCCGGGGACACCGGGATATTCTGCTCAAGGTACAGGGCTGCGATTGCTTTACGGAGGGGCAAGAGTCCCCGGGGATCACCGTAGTCCCAGAAAATTTCCTCGCCACCGGAGAGCGCTTTTTGGGCGAGGCGGGTAAGGATGCCCTTTTCAATCGTATCGGGGTCGCCGATGCCGCGGGTGAATGCAATTACCCCGGGCTTTTGCGCAAGATTCATCATTTCTGCAAGACTTCGGCTGACGCTTTGGCGGAGTCTCTGTCCCGCCTGGATCGACTCATTTACCCCTTGCTTCGGACTTTCCTGCCTGGCGACAAAAGTACCCCGTCCGACATGGGAGGTGATGAGGCCCTCTCCGATCAAATCCTCAAGAGCCCGCCGTATCGTCGCGGCTGTGACTTCTTTTTGCAATGCAAGGGACGTGACTGGAGGCAGTTTCTCCCCCGTTTTCAGGGAACCGGAGGTAATTGCCTGCCGGATATCCTCGCGGATTTGTATATATAAGGGTATTGTACTGGTTTTATCAGGTTTCATATGTATTAATACAGTAATAATACATATATGAAGAAGCGTCAACCGAGAATTGTTTTTACTGGAACTTATGATACAATAAAGGGACAGGAGCACCTAATGAACAACATTTTGAAAAAAAAGGGATGTATCTTTTTTATCGGCTTAATGCTGGTTTTTTGCTTTCCCGCGAGCGCACAGGCCGCCGATAACAGTGACGACTATTCCAACAGCGATGAGTACAATAGCGGGGATGACTCCGGTGATGATTACTCAAGCGATGACGAATACTATAGCGGAGATGATTCCTATGGGGATGAAGAAGCCGAAGACCCGATTTTCGAGATAATCCGCACGGGAACCCTCGAGGAAATAAAAAACTCGCTGTCAGAAAAAAAGGACAGCGACGGAAATACCCTGCTGATGGTTGCCTGTTCGAATGACCGGGAAAAGGAAATCATTTCGTACCTGATCTCTACCGGTGCGTCAATCGAAGCAAAAAATTATGCGGGGGAAACGGCGCTGATGCTCGCATGCGAATATTCCTCCAAGATCGAGGTTATCAGCCTGCTTTTGAAAAACGGGGCGAAAGTAATTAACAGGGATGACAGCGGCAAAACACCGTTTATGTATGCCCTTTCAAGCGCGGATAAGGATGTCATAAATCTGCTTCTCAAGAATCAGCCGGACCTGAAGGCGAAGGACGAATCGAGGCGGTCTGCCCTTTCCTATGCGTGCGAAAATTCCCAAATGACGACGGACATTATCGCGACCCTGCTGAAGGCCGGTCTCGACGTCAACGAAGTTGATTCCGAAGGACAAACCCCTTTGCTGCTCGCCGCGAGCAATATTTCATCGATAGATGTTCTCAAAGCGCTGCTCAAGGCCGGAGCTAAGGTTAATGCCGTTGACGAATTCGGCTCCACCGCCCTCATGATGGCCTGTTCGGACAATTCGGAGATCGAGGCGGTCAAACTGCTTCTGCAGTCCGGTGCAGAGGTGAATGTCCAGGATGATTATCAGTACACGCCGCTGATGTATACCATTTACAATGACAACGCCGATGCCCTCGTGCCTCTTCTTATTAAGGCCGGCGCAAAAACAACGGTGGTCGGCAACGACGGATTTACCCTGCTCATTATGGCTGCCTATTACGGAAACGCGGATCTCATTCCCGTTTTTCTGAAGGCCGGCGTCCCGGTAAACGCGGTTGATGACGAGGGCAAGACTGCTCTGATGCACGCCTGCGAGGAGTGTTCTTCCGTTGACGGCATCTATGCGCTTCTTGCCTTCGGCGCCGATGTTTCGATCGTTGATGAATTGGGCAATACCGCGTATTACTATGCGGAAAATAATTCCAGTCTTGAGGATCAGGCCCTGCTTGATAAGCTGAAGGGCCCGCTCAAGCCGATGTAGGCTTTTTTACCAGCCCGTATTCTCCGAAGATTTTATTACCGTGAAGTTGGCGCCGGCAGAATTGAGGATTCCCGCGGCGCTGCTTGACGCGGTGACTGAGGTGAACGCTGCGCTCCCCTTCGCATTGGATCTGATGTCGATGGCCCTTACCGGCGCTCCGCTGATCCGTATGCTGGAAAACGCGAGGTTCGTGACGGCGCAGGGTCCCTGGATAGAAATACCGGTCTGCACCGGGTCGATGATATCGTTGTCCTCGATAAGGATCGCAGCAGCATTCACGTCCTTGTCCAATGCAAGTACGCGTATGCCGCCGGCCGGTCCGCCCGGATCGCTTTCGTTTGATCCGCATCGTTCCACACGGTTTCCCTTTATGGTAATGTTTCCGGCAAAGGCCCATGAGCTGAAATGTGCGGCGATGAAAATGCCCGAGCCGGTGGATACGGTGTCGCTTATCCTGTTGTTCAGGATTAAATGTCCCGAGCCCCCGTAAACCGCGATCCCGCTTGCAAACCAGGGATTGCACACCTCGTTGTTCGAAAAGGTATTGTTTTTGCAGATGGGTCCGCCGGCGGAAGGCGACCAGGACGCAAGGGCGTCATCGCCTGTATTTCTCGTCGAACAGCCGTCAATGAGCGAGTTTGATGTGCCGTTGCATAAATTGACCGCGTCTGCCATCAAGTTTCTGAACCGGCAATCGAGAATTTTCAGATTGTCAGCGGGAACGGCGTTGTTCCAGTTCCCCACCCAAAAGGCGCATTTTTTCCGTTCCACCCAAATACGCTGGAGAACTGAGTTCGATCCGGGGTTTCCGTTGAAAGCGTTTTCCGCGCCCGAGTTGTCATTCCGGATCGAGGTGGAGCCGAATACCGCGAAATCGTAAAAACGGCAGAGGCTGCCCGTGCATTCAAACTTTGAGTTGACTCCAGTAAGCCGGCTGTACCACATTCCTGCGCCCCGAATGGTAATATTGCTCACATTGACGCTGCCGATCTTGAAATTACCCGCTGGGATCCATACTTCCTTTCCCTGGGATTTTGCGGAATCGATGCAGCTTGCAAGGGCTGCGGTGTCGTCCGTTGCACCGTCACCCGCGGCATTGAAAGGCACTTCCGTGATTGAGAGGGCATTTGCCGGTTTCGTGCCGGCTGGACCGACATTTTCGAAATCAGCCAGATCGATAATTATATAATCCGTGTCGGCGTTTGATTTGCGTACCTCGATCTTTGCTCCCGCCGGAAAGGCCGTTTCCAGTTTGACTTGGGCCTCATCGTAAAATTTATGCGCATTCCC
>JAYVSC010000109.1:0-31164 GCA_043775705.1 Spirochaetales bacterium
TTCGATTTTTCCTTTCGTTTCGGTCGGGACGCCGAAATAGGAGCTGAGCCGTCGGCCCGACGCCGCCTCCTTGAGGATGGCGGCAGAGAAGGCGTCAAAGGACAGGGGCGTAATTGAAGAAAGCGGAACTGACTGGCCGTTGAGTATTTTTTTCATAATGTGGTCCCCAAAAACCGCGCAGCCGCATTCAGCATGTCCCTTAAAAAGGGAGGGATATACACGCCGAGAAAAATAACGAGCGCCATGAATGCGAGCACCGGTACGGTCGTCATCACCGTTTCTTTGTATTTGATTTCCAAAACATCGAGGGGGGGACGGCCCTGCACGACTTTCAGCACGGTAATGCCCATTCCGATAAATACTACCAGAAGAAAAAACAGGAAGAAGGACCCGCTGACGGTGTGCCCGCCGAGGAAGGCGCCGTTAAGGATGGTGAACTCGCTGATAAAGGGTCCGAAAGGGGGCGAGCCGGTGATGGCCAAAAAACCCGCGAGAAAGAGGGATGCTGACAGGGGCAGGCGGCGGAACGCGCCCTGAACCGAGTTCGTGTTTTTTTCTCCGTAGGCTCTCTGGATATTTCCCGCGGAGAGGAAGAGAACGCCCTTGGTCATGGTGTTCATTATCACGTGAAGCAGGGCACCCCAAAGGGCGAGGCCCCCGATCCCGACTCCGAGCGCGAGAATGCCCATATGCTCCACGCTTGAGTAGGCAAGCATCCGCTTGAAGTCCCGCTGGTTTATCATGAAGATGCCTGCGGTCGCCATGGAAAGAAGTCCCATGAAGATGAGCAGCCGGGAGGCAAAGGCTCCCTGTCCCGCGAAGCCCGCGATCTGATAGATCCGCATCAGGGCAAGGAAGGCTCCGCTCGTAACCCCTCCGGCAAGGATGGCGCCGACCACTCCGGGCGCCTCTCCATAGGCATCGGGCTTCCATGTGTGCATGGGCGCGAGGCCCATCTTCGTTCCGTACCCGACCAGAAAAAGGATGAAGGCGGAGCGCAGCCACACCGGCGACATCGAAGGCGCGTTGGCGATCAGGGTATCCAGGTCCAGCGTAGCCGCCATTCCCCCGCGCACGGAGGCATAGGCGAGAAAGAGGGTGCCGAGCAGGGCGAGTGCGATGCCTACGGAGCCTACCAGCAGGTATTTCCAGGTTGCCTCGATGCTGCGGGGCGAGCGGTTGAAATAGATTAACGGCGCCGTCATCAATGTGGTTCCTTCGATCGCGACCCACATAAGGCCGAGATGATGGGACCAGAGCGCCAGCGTGATAAGCCCCAGAAAGGCCGAAAGGCAGGCGGTGAAAAAGCGGTTCGAGCGTTCAAGGCGGAAGCGGAGATACCCGAAGGCGTAAAAGGAGCAAAAAAGAAACAGGGTAGAGACCGACAGAAGGATGACGGCCGCAAGGGGGTCAAGCACAAGCCACTGATTCCATACCCGGTATTCCGGACGCAGCAGAACCGTCACCGTGACGGCGGAATGGACCAAACCGGACAGGGGAAGAAGCACTGGCCTCGTGCCGTTCCAGGGAAAGACCAGGGCTAGAAGAGACACCATAAGGGGAAACAGGATCAGTATCAAGACCATAATTTATTCACCATAGTTTATTCCTTCAGTTCCGCGAGCATGCGGGTGTCCAGGGACGAGAACGCCTGATTTATATGATTGGTTATTATCGACACGATAAAAATACTTACGAAGAGGTCCAGAAGCATGCCCATCTCCACGACCAGCGGAATCGCCTCCACGAGCAGAAGGCTGAAAATATAGATGCCGTTTTCGAGCACCAGATAACCCAGCACCTGGGAAAGGGCCTTGTAGCGCGTGGTGAGCAGGATAAAGCCGACGATGATCGTGGAAATCGAGGTGGGAATGATGAGCGAGGCTCCGCCGGCGACTTCCGTGTCCGTGTTGGCGAAGGCCAAAAAGGTAATTCCGATGGCAAGGGCTCCGAGGATGGTCGAAGGCAGGAGGCCGAGGAGCGGCTCCACCTCCCGCTTGATCTTTACGTCCCGGAGCGCCTTTATCATCATCGCGGGAATGATGAGCCCTTTGAGGGAAATCGTGGCGAGGGCGGAAACCGCCTCGGGGACGGTGATATGTGCGTGCATCAGGAGGGGCAGAATCCCGAGCAGAACGCCCTGAACCGCCACTATCCTGATGACCGAAAGGATGCGCCCGTTTCCGAGCGCAAAGAGATTGAGGATAAGGACAAGCACAAACAGCACATTCAGTATATCGTTCATTTATTACCTCACCAGCATGATAAAGGCGGATCCGCACAGAAGGATGGCGGCGATGAGCAGGGCGGGAACTCTCGGTATCCGGATTCTCGCCATAATCGATTCTATCGTCCCGATGATGACGGCTATAAGGATAAGACCGAGAGCCCAGATGAGACCCCCGAGCCAGAAAGGCCAGGGGTGCACCGGAAGGATGAGGTTCAGCACCATGGAGGAAAGCACAAAAAGCTTAAGCGCCGAACCATACTCGATGAGTGCGAGGAGCGGGCCCGAGTGGTCCAGCACCATGGCCTCGTGTATCATTGTCAGCTCGAGATGTGTCGCCGGATCGTCCACCGGGAGGCGGCTGTTCTCGGCGAGGAGGACGATGAAGAGCCCTACGATTATCAATACGAGAGGCGCCACATTGCCGACCGCAAACAGGGAGTGCTCTCCCAGGGCGAGCATGCCGCTTAACGAAAGGGAACCGGAAAGGCGGGCAAGCACGAGGAAGGCAAAGAACATGGCCGGTTCGGTAAGCACCGCAAAGGTAACCTCGCGCGAGGAACCCATTCCCTCAAAGGATGAACCGGTATCCAGGGCTGCCGTGGTGGTAAAGAAACGTCCGAGAGCGAACAGGTAGGCAAAGAGGAGGAAGTCACCGGTAAAGGAAACAAACGCCGGGATGGTTCCGAGAGGCACCAGGAGGCCTGCGAGGATAGCCACTGCGAGGCTGACCACGGGACCGGCGCGGAATACCCAAGTCGTGGTGCCGCTGATAACCATGCCCTTTTTCATCAGCTTGAGGATGTCCCGATACAGCTGAAAGAAGGGGATTCCTACGCGGCCCGCGAACAAGGCCTTTGTTTTGTTGATAACCCCGATGAGAAGGGGAGGAAACAGAAGCAGAAGGAGCAGGTGCACAAGTATGTGTATCATTGAACAACCCCCGACATGGAAAGCAAAAACAGCACGGCAGTGATGACGGCCACGTAAAGGACATAGAGATAGGTTTGTCCCTGCTGGAGTATATATACTTTCGGCAGAATTTTGTGCGCTTTCGAGAAAAAAGGCAGGATAATGCGGTCGAGGACCGTGTCCGGAACGCTCAGCCTGAAGCTTACCTTCGCCGGAAACGGCGCGGTGATTTTTACCTTTTCCGCAGAAGGGAACAGGGCAAAGGAAAAAAGCGTTATCACTGACTGTCCGAACGAGGCGCCCGTATACTGCATTTTTGCTTTCGGCCGTGCATAGGCGCAGTCCCAGGTGGGATGCGCGCCGGGAGAGGTCTTTTTCCGCAGGGAAAAGAAATACCAGAGTCCGCCAATGGCGATGAGCGCAACCAGGGCCGCGTTCATCCAGATAACCCACAGCTGGGGAACCGTATCACCAATCGTCCCGGCGAATGCCAGGGAGGGGGCGCAGGCGCGCACCGCGCGGTCCAGGATTGGGGCTACGAGGGCCGGCTCCACGCCGAGCGTCACGCAGATAAGGGCGGTAATGATCACCGGTATTTTCATCGCAAGGCTGCCTTCATGGGCATGAGAACCCGCTTCCGTGCGCCTTTCGCCTGAAAAAATGACGCTGTAAAGGCGGACAAAGACCGCGACTGCAAGGGCTCCCACCATGGCGAGAACCACGGCCGACAGGGCCGCAAGGGGCAGATTCGAGACCGAAGAAACCGAAAGGGTGTTGAATATTCCCATGTAGATAAGCCACTCGCCCGCGAAGCCGTTGAGCGGCGGGAGCGCGCTTATGGCCATCGCGCCGAGAATAAAAAGGAAGGCGGTCAGGGGCATTTTTTTTGCGAGTCCCCCGAGGTTCTCTATATCTCGGGTATCCGTCGCATGGATAATCGCGCCGGCGTTCAGGAACATCAATGACTTGAACAGTCCGTGGTTCCACACATGGAAGAGGGCGCCGCCGAGACCGAGGAGGGTCAGGACCGGGATATGGTAAGCCTTTCCCAGGAGGGCGATTCCTATGCCTGTCGTGATGATGCCTACATTCTCAATGCTGCTGTAGGCAAGCACCCTTTTAAGGTCGCTCTGCCCCATCGCGAAGGCAATGCCTAGAAGGGCCGTAATGCTTCCCGCAATGATCAGCGCCGTTCCCCACCAGGGTTCGCAGACGGAAAAAAGGGAAACCGTGCGGAGAATGCCGTAGACTCCCATTTTAAGTATGACGCCCGACATCACCGCGGATACATGACAGGGCGCGTTGGCATGAGCCCCCGGCAACCAGACATGGAAGGGCATAAGGCCGGCCTTGAAACCGAAACCGAAGAGCGACACCAAGAAGATCGCGCTGGCTGTGTGCGCAGTCACGATGACCGTCGGGAAAAGGGCAAAGGAACCCGTTGCCCCGTGCCAGAGCACGAACATGATATACAGTATGAGGGTTCCGATATGGGTGCATACGAGGTATATCCACATGGCTTTTCTGACCTCTATCTTGTCATCCTCGACGGAGGCTGCGAAAAAGGCAGACAGGGCCATTGTTTCCCATACGATGAGAAAAAGAACCGAGTCGCGGGAGATTACGATCATTGCCATCGCGGCAGTCAACAGGCCGAAAAAAATACCCAGGCGCTGACCGCTGTCGCGGTGTTCGCTTTGTTTCCAGTATCCGAGTCCGTATATTGCGCCGAGCATGGGAACGGTAAATATGAGCAGAAGAAAAAAGGCGCTCAAGGCGTCAACGGAAACGGAAAACTGTCCCCAGGGTATGGACCAGCGAAGGGTAAGGGCCGGGGGACTGTCCTGAAGCAGGGACATTACGGTTCCCGCGATGCCGATAAGGCTGCCCGCTGAAAAAAGGACGACAGTGCACCGCTGTCCGGTATTCGACCGTGACGGAAAGAAAGCGGCGGGAAAACCGCTCAGCGCGATCAGGGATATACCGGCAAGAACTATGCATACGCTCGACATCACTCATTCCTCTTTATGATTTTTTCATCTATTTTGAAAACAGGATCTTGAACAGCTCTTTGAATGGTATCTCCCCGGCTAAAAGGATGCATAAGGTTACCGCTACATACAGTATATACGATTGTGTCTGACCCTGCTGAAAACGGTAAAACCAGCGGCTTCTTTTCCGCATCTCGTTGAATTCCGGAATCAGCAGTCTGTCGAGTACCGGATCGTCCACATGACCTGAAAAGCGCGCCCGATCGGGAAAAGACGCGGAAAGAGGGCTTTTTCTTTCCACGGGTTTCAGAATCCTGCTGAAAAGAAGCACCAGGGATCGCGCGAAGGAAGCGGATGTATACTGCATGCGCCAGCCGGGCCGTGCATACCCGCAATCCCAGGTGACGTTCACTCGAACCCTATTGCGGGTATATATAGTAATGATACTGAAACTTGCGAGTAATACCAATACCGACGCGCACATAACAGCGCTCAGCGGACCGAAAGGCATCAAGCTGCCCAATAAAACGGTGACGGGACGCGCTCTCTCCGTGACGGCGATCGCTTTTTCCAGAAACGGAAGGGTCACTATCGGGAACAATCCTATGATCAGACAGAGACCCGACAACAGCAACATGGGAATAATCATGGTGAGAGGCACCTCGCGGGCACTTTTCGCCGCTTCTGTCCGGGGCGTACCCAGAAAGATAATTCCGTACACCTTCACGAAGCACGAAACGGCCAGGGCCCCGATCATTGCGAGGGCCGGAGCCCCCAAAAGGGCGAGGATGACCAGCCGTTCCGTCGATTCCGCGGAATGGAAAAAGCCGAGATAGATGAAAAACTCGCTGATAAAACCATTGAGGGGGGGAAGGCCGCAGATGGCCGCGGCCCCGACAAGAAAAGCTGTCGCCGTCCAGGGCATGGCCTTGGCAAGTCCTCCAAGGGAGTCTATCTGCCGTGTCCCGGTTCTGTGCAGGATCGATCCAGAGGCGAAAAAAAGCAGGGATTTGAAGAGACTGTGGTTCCATACATGAAGCAGGCCCCCGGCCATGCCGAGGACTATCCAGTCGGGCTTATTATAGCTGCGTCCCAAAACGGCCAGCCCCAGTCCCAGCAGGATAATGCCGATGTTTTCCACGCTGTGGTAGGCCAGAAGGCGCTTGAGATCGTGCTGGGCGAGGGCAAAAACCACACCCAAAATCCCGCTTGCGGCCCCGAGTAAAAGGATGGTCCATCCCCAAAAAGGGGAAATGCCGGGAAGCAGGGTTACTACGCGGATTATGCCGTATATGCCCATTTTCAGCATGACTCCCGATAAAATGGCCGAAACGTGGCTGGGCGCATTGGTGTGGGCTCCGGGAAGCCAGAACTGCAGGGGCATGACCCCTGCCTTGAGGCAGAACCCGGCGAGCGCGAGCAAAAAAAGAATATTCACGGTTATCGCAGGCAGGGTGCCCGCGGCTGCGGGAAGGAGGGTGAAGGATCCGGTGGCCTCCCGCCAAAAAGTGAAAAAGGCGAAGAGGGTCAGGGTTCCGATATGGGTCGCGATCAGGTATACCAAACCTGCCTTTCGCGTATCCTTTTTTTCGTCTTCCGTGGTTACGAGAAAAAAGGCAGAGAGTGCCATCGTTTCCCATCCCAGGAGGAAGCTCAGCGCGTGCCTGCTTATGATCAGCAGCGTCATGCCCGCAAGGATCAAGCCCCAGAAAAAGCGAAGGCGGGCGGCGGTGCGGATATGCGCGCGCGGGGACCAGTATTCCAGTCCGTATACGGAACCGAGTCCGCCAACAAGAAAAACGGGAAAGAGGAAAAAGGCGCTTAAGGGGTCGACACCGACAAGGGCTCCCTGAATGGAGGGCCAGGGAAACACATAGAGTGAAGCATCGGGAAGAAAAAAGGCGGTAAAGGCGCCGGCAAGACCCAGGCAGACTCCCGCAAGGATACATATCGCATGAAGGCGCCCTATCCACGGAGAGCGGGGACGAAGAAAAAGGCCGGGAATGCCGCTTGCGGCAAGGATAATAATTGAAGTTAAAATCAAATCCACGGACATGATCAACTTCCCTTACCCATTATTTTTGCACTCCGGGAATCCGGCCCTCGGCCTTGGCAAGCACATCCAGAATTTCGGCGCTGTCAGCGTGCCGCGCGAGGACGGCCAGTACGTCCGGATCGCGGAGCACGAAGGCGATCCGCGACAGCAGGTGCAGATGGGAACGGACAGTGCGGCTTATTATAGTAAACAAAATGGAAACGCTCTTGCCGTCGACTGCCTTGAAATCTATCGGTTTTTTCAAAAAGCACAAGGAGACGGAGGATTCGGAAACCTGCAGCACGACCGGGTTCCGGACGTGCGGCACCGCGATTCCGTTTCCTATTCCGGTCGATCCCAGGGCTTCGCGGGCGACCAGAATCTGGTATAAAAACTGCCGGTCAGCCTCGGGCGGCAGAACCAGCCGGTCCACGATTGACTTCAGCACCTCTGCGTTCGTTTCTCCTTCAATATCGTACAGAATGCCGCCGGCGCGCATTGCCCCGACAAGAGAGGGAAGATCCGGGGCATCTTCATCCTGGCTGGCGAACATGTCCGGCGAAACCGGCATGCCGCGCGCGGTCGCCCATTCAAGAAGCTCCGAGGCGTTGAAGCGGTAGCCGTCGTTTATTTTATAAAAAGGAATTTCTGAATGATCTATCCAGCGGTATAACGCTGATTCTCCGACATTCAGCATTTTTGCCGCTTCACTGACCGATATTTCCATACATACACCTTTCCTGCGCTGAAGATTCGGAATGCTTTCGGTATACCCTCCGGCGAAACGATTGTCAACAGTGACAGATCTTCATGTTTTGTCAGCCTGTTTTTGCGGTTTTTTCCCGCGATACGGTCGGTTCATACTTTTCCTTGACATAGTGGATACCGATCAGGGATGCGGCTCTCTCGAGCGCCTCATCCAGGTTTCCGAATATATTGTCCTTCCCGATTTTTTCGTCCAAGCCCGATTTATTGGCCAGGATGAACGGCTGGGTATGAATATCCGAAATCAGGAGGATGACTTTTTTCTTGAGGCAGTCGGTATGCAGCTGATCGATGATATTTATTCCGCCCGCGTCAAGATACCTGGTGCTCCGCATGCGGAGGATCAATACCCGGTACACATAGTCGGTCTGTTTGATTGCCTGCTCGAATTTCTGTATGCTGCCGAAGAACAGGGGTCCGTCAATCTCGTAAACCAGTATGTCCTTCGGGATATGACGGAGATTGAAGCTGTTCGGATCCGAATTGTCGATGTCGGTATCAGCGTCCTCAAGCTCGTTCTTGAGCATCGTGAAGGTGGACAGGTCGATTATTTTCTTGATGAAGAAGAAAGAGGCGAGAAGAAGGCCGATCTGTATCGCGTTCGTCATCGAGATAAAGACCGTGACGATAAAGGTGACTATCATCACTGTCGTATCCGATTTCTGGCCCTTCCGGATCGACCTTATAGCCGGTATGCCGCTCATGTTCCAGGACACGACGACGAGAATGGCCGCAAGGGTTGCCATCGGTATATAGAGCGCAAATTTCCCGAGAAACAGCATGATCAGCATGAGGACAAAGGAGGTGATGATGCCGGCAATGGGGGTTATGGCTCCGTTTTTTATATTGGTAGCCGTCCGTGCCACGGCTGCGGTTGCGGGTATTCCTCCGAACAGGGGGCTGACGATATTGGCTATGCCGTGGGCGATGAGTTCCGAATTCGAATTGTGCTTGAAGCCGGTCATGCCGTCCGCGACGACCGCGCTCAGCAGGGACTCGATCGCGATAAGCATGGCAAGGGAAAAAGCCGGCGAGAAAAAGCTGCTCAGCTGCGTCAGCGTAATGGAAGGAAAGGAAGGCGCCTGGAACGAGGTCGGTATCGAGCCGAAGCGCGTTCCGATTGTCGCGACGGGGATCTTGAAAAAGGCGACAAGCAGGGTAACGACGATAATCGCGACGAGGGCACCGGGAATTTTTTTGTTGATTTTCGGCCAAAGCAGAATGATGGCGAGCGAAACGAGGGCTGTCAGGAAGGAGACCGGGCTGAAGGTTCCCCTGCTGAGCGCATAGGTGACGATTTTGCCGATGAAATCGGGGGGGAGTGTCGTGACCGAAAGCCCGAGGAAATCCCCGAGCTGCGAGGTGCATATCAGCACGGCCGCGCCTGCCGTGAAGCCGGTGACTATCGTGTAGGGCATGAAGCGGACAAGACCGCCCAGCTTGAAGAACCCGAGCGCGATCAGGATAAGGCCGGCCATCATCGTGATGGGCACAAGGCCCCCGTATCCGTACTCGATTACCATCGCGTATACCATGACGGCGAAGGTTCCGCTCGGTCCGCCTATCTGTACCCGGCTTCCGCCGAGCAGCGAAATGATGAACCCGCCGATGATCGCGGTGAATATGCCTCGTTCAGGGCTGACCCCGCTGGCGATGGCGAAGGCGATAGCGAGCGGCAGAGAGACGACGACTACGATGAGCCCCGCGCTCAGATCACTTGTAAATTTCTTGAATGAATACTTCTGAAAAGTTTTGAGTAATTCCGGCCTGTACATGGTTTTGTAAGTTTATTTCCCTTGATCGCATTTATTTTCGGGAATGATGCGCTCTTTTTTTTTTTTTGTCAATCTCTGTTCTATCTTCCAGGATACCGGTAATTCCTTCCCAAGGAAAGTCATTTCGGTTTTCTGCGCGAGTCTGATTTGTTTCTCTGGTAATTTAATGGGTCATATGCCATACTGTTGAAAGACGCCATACTGATTGCGGGGGAGTTACAAGATGGATAATTTCGTTTTTACAAATCCGACTAAAATCGTTTTCGGCAGGGGCGTTGAAATGCAGGCCGGCGATGAAATAAAGAAATACGCGGACAAGGTTCTGCTGCATTACGGGAGCGGCAGCATAATACGTTCCGGCCTCCTTTCCATGATCCGTGACTCCCTCATATCCGCCGGTATCGCGATTGTCGAGCTGGGCGGCGTCGAGCCGAATCCCCGCGTAGGCCTCGTGCGCGAAGGCATAAAAATCTGCAGAGAAGAAAAAATCTCATTTGTCCTTGCGGTCGGCGGGGGAAGCGTCATCGATTCCGCCAAGGCGATAGCCGTGGGCGTTCCCTATTCAGGGGATGTGTGGGACTTTTTCGAGTACACGGCCGTTCCTTCGGTTGCCCTCGTCGTCGGCGTTGTCCTTACGATTCCCGCCGCGGGCAGCGAGTCGAGCGGCAGCTCGGTTATCTCGAATCCCGAACTGGGCTTGAAGCGGGGTCTTACGACAGAGTTGATCCGGCCCTGTTTCTCCCTCATGAATCCCGAGCTGACCTTTACCCTTCCCGCCTTTCAGACGGTGTGCGGGGCGGCCGACATCATGGCCCATATCATGGAGCGGTATTTTACCAACAGCCGGAACGTCGAGATAACCGACCGGCTCTGCGAGGCGGCCCTGCGGACTATTATTTCGAATATCCCGACGGTACTGCGCGAGCCCGTCAATTATGCCGCGCGCGCCGAGGTTATGTGGACGGGCACCATCGCGCATAATGACCTTTTGGGAACGGGAAGGGAAGGGGATTGGGCCTCGCATTCCATCGAGCATGAACTCAGTGCCCTCTATGACGTGGCCCACGGCGCCGGCCTTGCGATCGTTTTTCCAGCCTGGATGAAAAGCGTGTACCGTCACGACGTCTCCCGGTTTGCCCGGTTTGCCTGCGAAGTGTGGGATGTCGAGATGGATTATTTCGATCCCGAGAAAACGGCCCTCGAAGGCATCAAGTGCATGGAGGCATTTTTCCATACGCTGGGTTTGCCGATCCGTCTTTCGGAAATGTGGATACCGGCTGACCGGTTCGACGAGATGGCGGGTAAATGCACCGGAAAGGGAAAGGGTACGACAGGCAATTTCGTGAAGCTGAATAAAAAGGCCGTAATCGAGATACTGCGTCTGGCCTTGTGAACGGCGAATAGACTTTTTTTTGCAAAATTTCTTCCGATGGATTACCTTTGTTTATAGGAATATTTTCCGAACGTCTGCAGGTTTCCTTCAGGGGTATTAGTATGATAAAGGTATCAACCAAAGTTTTTCTTGCTTCCCTCGCAAGCGGAATTCTCGTCGCCCTGGTTTGCCTCCTGGGCCTGTTCTACAGTCTGAATAAAATCCATGTGTTCAGCGTGCAGACTATCCAATCGATCATGCTTCAGGATTATGACAATACCATCAAGTCGGAGGTCGAGACCGTGTATTCCTTGGTGGAAAAGATTTACAAGTCGTCACTTGATGGGCGTATTACGGAAACAGAGGCAAAAAAGCAGGCTGCCGATCTGGTTCGGGAGCTCAGGTATGGAGACGCGGGATATTTTTGGATCGATACCTCCAAGGGCGACAATATCGTCCTCCTGGGGAAGGCGTCTGAAGGGACGAACCGGTTCGAGCTGAAGGACGCCAATGGAAAATTTCTGATTAAGGAAATCATCAAGGCGGCGCTTGCCGGCGGCGGATATACCGATTATTATTTTCCGAAAGCGGGGGAGACGGAACCCCTTCCCAAGCGCGGCTATTCCCGCTATTTTGAGCCCTTTGACTGGGTAATCGGGACAGGCAACTACGTTGACGATATGCAGAAGATCATCGGCGCAAAGGAAGCAATTTTCAAGCAGATCGATGCGCAAGCCCTGCTGATCATGCTTTTGGTCATTCTTGCCGGTATTTCCGTGACTGCCGTCCTTGCCTCCGTTTTGGGACGCACTATCGCGAAACCAATAATTCAGGTATCTCATTTTCTCAAGGAACTTTCCGAGGGAGACGGCGATTTAAGGAAGCGTCTGACGGTGCGTTCAAGGGATGAAATCGGACAGCTCAGCGAAAACTACAATACCTTCCTCAACAAGCTTTCGGCTATCGTCAACTCAATCAACGACTCAATGCTGAAAACCATTACCCTGAAAGAAACCATGGCGGACAGTTCCGTGGAAACATTGAGCGCACTCAACGAAATCTCGGCTAACGCGACTTCCATGAACCAGCGGCTCCAGTATCTGGACAAGAATATCGAGGAAGCAAGCAGTGCGGTGCATACCATCGAAAGCAGTATCGGCGCGGTTGACAGCGGAATAGAGACGCAGGTCAGTTCGGTCGAGGAAGCGACGGCGTCGGTCAACCAGATGGTCGCGTCCCTGAAAAATGTCTCGGATGTCACCGATAAAAAGGGAAAGGCTACCCGGGGACTGGTAGAGATTTCAAACACCGGAAAAATCAGCATGGAAGATACCCGGGGTATAATACAGAAAATCAACGAAAATATCAGCACGATCAACGAAATGGTCACGATGATCAATTCAATCGCTTCCCAAACCAATCTGCTGGCGATGAACGCCGCGATCGAAGCGGCACATGCCGGAGAATCGGGCAAGGGATTTGCGGTCGTAGCCGCGGAAATCCGGAAGCTGGCAGAAACCTCATCGGGAAACGCGAAGGATATCAGGATAAAGCTCGCTCAGATTCTTGCCTTCATCGACGAGGCCGATACATCGAGTGAAAAAAGCATGCAGGTGATCGAGCGGGTGAACGACGAGGTAAAGGAAACGGCTCAATCCTTCGAGGAGATATTCGAGACCACTCGCGAACTTTTTATAGGCGGGGGTCAGATACTGGAAGCGATGACCGCCTTGACGGAGGTTTCTCTCCAGGTCAAGGATAATTCGGGTTTGATGAAAACCGGCTCAAAAGTGATGAATACTACCATTACGGCTGTTTCCGATATTTCGAGCGAGGTCGTCACAGGCATGAATGAAATCGCCATCGGGACCCATGAAATCACAAGCAGCATGGCAAACATAAACAAACAGATGACAATTTTGTCCGAGGTCACAGACTCTTTGAAGGCCGAAGTCGGCCGCTTCAAGGTGTAGTTACTTTTTTTTCGTCTCTTCCTTGATAAACGCGGCCCATTGCTGGTCTTCTTTCGCGATGTGGGAGATGAGCCAGGTTCCGAGGAACCGGTAAAATTGGTAGCCGTTTCCGGGATTGGCGAAGGTTAATATCTTTATCTGTTCCTGAACGTGTTCGATGAAAACGGCGTGTTTTTGCCTATGCTGCCCGAAACCCGGATAGGCATATTTACGCATGAACGATTCCTCTTCGGAAAAATGGTATTGGGTGTAGTCTGTCAGCTGCTTCAGCGCCTTTGACATGCCGAGCGTGTATTCCGCGCCCTCTTTCTGCAGATTGGCGTTCACTTCCTCGATGACGAGGATCAGTTTTTTATGCTGAAGGTCAATGTCACCAAAACCCGTACCAAGATCATCGTTCCACTTAAAAATATTCGTCATTTAAGGAGTATAAGCCTTCTTCCCGCATCCTTGTCAATGCGGGAAAGTCCCTGTATACTTTTTTTTGTGAAACCATACATCAAGGCGGGTTTGATAGTTGCCGGAGCTCTTGCCCTTACCTCCTTCCTGATATCCGCATCCCTCGTAAGAAAGTTGTTCCGCGAAGGCCCGATCACCCCTGTCATGGCAAACATGCAGTATCATTTTGCCCTGTACCTGGGCCAAAGCAGATCTTCCTTCAACGCGGATATTGTCACCGGAGCGCGAAGGGCAGCCGCTGAAAGCAATGCCTCTATTTCCATTCACACACTCGACACGCAGGGGATAGAGCTGAATATGGCTTCATATATCGGCGTTGACGGAATAGTGGTCTCCCCGAACCTTGACGACAACGTAACCAGGCAGAAACTCGAGAAACTCCGCGAACTGAAAACACCTCTTGTCCTCGTCAATCACAATGTCCCTTCGGAGCTCCCCTGGCCCTTTATCGGCACCAATAACTTCGATTTCGGGAAAAAAGCGGGAAGCCTGATCCGCCCTGACGCCGACTCCGCGCGGAAATTGCGGATTGCGGTCGTGTACAGCGAAAAGTCTCCCGCGCTTTATGCAGAACGGGAACTGGTGGAAATGGGCATCAACAGCGTGCTCTCCTCTCGCCTTCTTTCTCCCATTCTGGGCGAGCATACTGACCTGAATCCGCGGGATGCGGAAAAGATCGTGTATCAGCTGGTCAGGATGGAGCCTTTGCTGACGACGATAATTTTTACAGACTCCAACGATACCCTTGCCGGAACGCAGGCGCTGATAGACCTTAATATGGTGGGCAGGGTGCAGATCATCGGGTTCGGTTCCGTTCCCGGGATAAGGGAGTATATCAAGAAGGGTATCATCAGCGGATCTCTCGCCGTCAACCCCGAACTGATCGGGTATCAGGCCGTCAAGTCTCTTGTCGAGCTCCGCTCTACGGGATACACCTCGACCTCTGTCGATATCGGCATCGACGTCATCACGGGGACGGACAAATGAGCATGAAGAGAAACATGTACAATTCCTTCAGGGTTCAGATGCTCCTCAATATTCTCGGAGTGCTTCTCATTCTGGTGTTCTCGACCGCGTACATCCTGTACTCGACGATCCAAATACAGGGAATAGTGAACAGCAGCTTCGAGCAGCAGCGGTACATCAAGGACGTACAGAACAAGCTTGAGGAATTCCAGATTCCCTTTCTCGAGTATCTCTCGACGAAATCCTCGAATGCCCTGTCCGAGCTCCTTATCCTCTCGCAGACGATCAACGGCAAGATACCCTCTTCCGCCTCGATTCCCCTTGACCCGATAGCCCTCCAGGAGAAGGAGGTGTATTCACTCGTCTCGGCGTATCTCTCCCTGGCCGACATAGTAATAGAGGAAAAACGCGGTATGGACATCGCGCGCTACACCAGCCTGTACGAGGAAATGCAGGTGCTCCTTGACTATATCAATACCCGCATAGAGAGTATTTCCAGCACCCGTTTTTCCACTCAGCTTGACGGATATGAGCTCTTCATCACCACTTCGAGGAATATACAGTTCTGGAATCTCCTGTTCATAATATTCATTTCTCTTTTTTCCCTTATTCTGATCGTACATGCGGTTGAAAAGATAAACAAACCAATGGTTAATCTTTCGCGGATGGCGACGGAGATATCGGCGGGCAACTTCGAGGTTGAGGATATCGGCATGACCTCGCTCTACGAAATTGACCATGTGGTCGACGCCTTCAACCGCATGAAAAAAGACATACATGTGTACATCGAGGAGCTGAAGTGGCAGCGCAGCGTCGAGAAGGACTATCTGCAGGAGCGGGTTCGAAACATGAAGATGGAGCAGATGATCAGGCGGATGGAACTCTATACTCTGCAGGCGCAGATGAACCCTCATTTTCTTTTCAATACGCTCAACACGGGTATCCAGCTCGCGATCATCGAGGGCGCCGACCGGACGGGTGAGTACATGGAGCACCTCGCAAAGCTTTTCCGCCACAACATCCGGGAGAAAAACGTCATTGTTCCCTTGCGCCATGAAGTCGAGGGGCTTGAGTCCTACTTTTATATCCTTGGCGTGCGCTTTCCGAAAAACCTGGACCTGGTACTGGACTATCCTCCCGATATCCTCGATGCCTATATGGTTCCCGCGTCCCTCCTGCAGCCCCTCGTGGAAAACTGCGTGGTGCACGCGTTCAAGGAACGGACGGGGCGGAATTCCATCATTGTCAGGCTCTACGTTGAGGGGACGCGCCTTTGCCTTTCGGTCGCGGATAACGGCGGGGGAATTTCTCCCGAGATCGTTGAAAATCTTTTAAAACCGTTCCCCGCGGACGAGGAACGGTACAAGGTGATGGGACTCGAGAATGTCATTCAGCGTCTCTTTTTCTTTTTCCCCGAAGACATGGATGTAATCGCGATCCGTTCCAGCGAGGAAAAGGGAACGGAAATTCTGATAAAGATCGATACAGGAAAAAAACTATGTTTACCGTCCTGATTGTTGACGACGAGGAGCCCGTTCTCGAAAGTTACGCCTTCATACTCGAAAAGGGCGTAGAGGGCTTCCGCCTTGCGGGAAAGGCGCGCACCGGTTACGAGGCCATCGCCCTCATGCATTCGCTGAAGCCCGATATAGTCTTCATGGACATCAATATGCCGGGCCTTGACGGCATCGATACCATTGCCGAGGTGCATGATAAATTCTCCGACACGGTCTTTGTGCTGTCCACGGCTTATGAGCGCTTTGACATCGCGAAACGCGCGATTCCCCTCGGTGTTTTCGCCTATCTCGTAAAGCCGGTGAGTAAAAAGCTCTTCATCGAAACCCTGGCCGATATCGGGAATGCCCTTTCGAAAAGAAAGACAGATAAAACGGCTGTTCTCGAAAGCGGAGCAGAAGACCGGTTCATGAAGGAATACCTGTGGCGTCGGGGAAAAGAGTCCGAGTGGCAATCCTGCAAGGATGCGCTCTCCCTCGATTCCGATCGCGCTCTTGTCGCCTTTCTGGACCTCGATCCGGAGGCAGGCCCCGGTTTTGCCGAGATAAACGCGGCTCTCTCCCTGAAATACAAATTTATTTTTTCCATGCATCTTAACCTCGGCATGTACTTTTTCTCGGGCGACGTGGACGCACCGGCCCTTTCAGCCTTCGTTCAGGACTGTATCCTGCGAACTCTGCCGTCCGGTGCCCTCTTTCTGACCGGCTTCGGTTCTTTGCAGGAAGGAGTCTCTCTCTACCTCTCGTGCGCCGAGGCGCTTGATGAGCTGAACCGCAAAAAGAACAGTACGGACGTACGGCTGCGGGAGCGCATGCGAATTATAGAGCTGAGGCGCAAGACCGGTCTTTCCGACTATGCCGAATTGCTTTCGCTTTTTAACGCATATTGGGAAGAGATATTCGCCTCATACGAGTTTTCTCTCGCCAAGTCAAAAATGATAACGCTCTTCGTGCTTCTTATCGACGACTGCACTGGTTGTTTCCAGGCCTACACTGACGAGTTCCCGCCCTGCAGCCCCGCCGAGGAAATCTCGGCGCTGGCGAATCTTGCAGAATGGAAAGAGTGGGCGCTCTCCGCCTTCCCCCTCGTGTACAATACCGCGCGGCAGAAAAGGACGGGCCGGTTTCCGGTTCCGCTCGTCAAGGCAATAGAATTTATCGAAGGGAACTATACCCGTCAGATTCAGCTGTCCGATGCCGCGGATGCGGCGAGTGTGTCGGCGGCATATTTAAGCCGGCTCTTCGGCGAGCACATGGATTCCTCCTTCATCGACTATCTGACCGTCATGCGCGTCGAGCGGGCGGAAAAACTGATACGCGCCAATAAACTGAACATCAAGGAAGTCTCCTTTGCCGTCGGTTATCAGGATCCGAATTATTTCAGCAAGATATTCCGCAAGATAGCCGGCGTTTCGCCGTCCATGTATGCGCAAAGGAGCCGGTATGAAAAAGAATAAGGCGTTCCCCTCGGTTATTTCCCCGGTCGCAAGCGCTATCATCCTTGCCTTGGTCTGTGCCTTCCTGTGCCTGGCGTGCGCGGAAAAAAAGACAAGCGCGAAGGCCGGGAAGATCGTCATCGGTTTCTCGATAGCGACCGACACTTTTGTGCTCGAGCGCTGGAACAAGGATATCAAGATTTTTTCCCAGGCGGCGCGGGATAACGGGGCAGAAGTCATCGTCCAGCTGTCCGCCGGGGGGACGAAAGAGCAGATCGCGCAGATAAATTTCCTGCTCGCCCGCGACATAGACGTTCTTGTGCTCATTGCGCACGATACCGAGATGCTCTCGGGTGTCGTAAAAAAAGCGAAGGACGCGAAGATACCGGTCATCGCCTATGACCGCCTGATTATGGGAGTGCCCATCGACGCCTACGTGTCTTTCAACAACCGCGAGGTGGGACGCCTCTTTGCCAAGGCATTGATGCAGAAGGTACCGCACGGGAATTATCTGATCGTTAACGGGTCGGTGCGGGACAATAACAGTTATGAGGTAAACGCCGGCCTGCACGAGATTCTCGATACTCCGCTGCAGAAAAAAGAAATCAACGTAGTCGAGGAAATCTGGCTTGACGAGTGGAGCTTTGACGAGGCGAAGGAAAAGATCGGCAAGGTGCTCGAGCGGACGCGTGACATCGACGCCATTTCGTGCGCGAATGACCAGATCGCGGGAGCGGCCATCCAGCTTCTTTCGGAATACCGCCTTGCCGGAAAGGTCGCCGTCGTAGGACAGGATGCCGATATCGGGGCCTGTCAGAAAGTGGTCGAAGGTACCCAGCTGATGACCGTATACAAGCCCATCGCCCGCCTTGCGTCCCGTGCGGCCGTTATCGCGGTCGCCATCGCCAGGGGAGAAAAAATAAACCCGGACTTGTTTGTCGATAATCGAAGCGGTTTTCAGGTTCCCTATTATATGGAAGAACCCAAGGCTGTATTCGAGGCGAACATGGACTCCACGATAATCAGGGATGGATTCCATACAATTGAAGATGTGTACCGGAATGTCCGGGTAGAGGTAAAATAGCGACGTAAAGATTTTACTGGTTTTCACGTCGCGTAAAGGCTGCTTCGTGCTTTTTTCCCCGTTTATGCAAAAACATTACGATTTCGCGAATTGCCGAGTGAGCTCATACTGTATTTATAAGTTCTATATGGAGGAATAAGTATGAAGAAAATCGTAATGATTGCAATCGCTCTCATTGTGGCAACCGGCATGGTTTTTGCGGCTGGCAGCAAGGACAGCGGCAAGACCAAGATTGGTGTTTCGATGCCAACTCAGAGTCTCCAGCGCTGGAATCAGGATGGAGCCAACATGAAGGCCCAGCTTGAGACCGCCGGATACACAGTCGATCTGCAGTTTGCCGGAGACAATGATATCCCCACCCAGGTTGCCCAGATCGAAAACATGATCGTCGGCAATTGCAAAGTTCTCGTAATCGCGGCTATCGACGGTTCGTCGCTGACCGAGGTTCTGAAGGACGCGAAAGCAAAGAAGATCGCCGTTATTGCATACGACCGCCTGATCATGAACAGCGACGCCGTGTCTTTTTACGCATCCTTTGATAACTTCAAGGTCGGCGTCATTCAGGGCGAATACCTTCGTGACCAGCTGAAGCTCGCCACCGCGAAAGGCCCATTCAACATGGAATTGATTACCGGCGATCCCGGAGACAACAACGCAGGTTTCTTCTTTAACGGCGCTCTGTCCATCCTGAAACCCTTTATCGACAGCGGCAAGATCGTTGTGAAATCCGGCCAGATGACGTTCGCCCAGTGCGCGACACCTTCCTGGTCGACCGAAGAAGCCCAGAAACGCTTCGAGAACATTATCACTTCCGTCGGTTACGGCCCGAAAGGCGTAAAGCTTGACGCAGTCATGGCATCCAACGATTCAACCGCACAGGGTGTTACGAACGCTCTCTCGGGCGCCGGATATACCAAGGCTAACTTCCCGTTACTGACCGGACAGGACTGCGACAAGGCATCCGTAAAGAATATGCTCATGGGAATCCAGAGCATGAGTATTTTCAAGGATACCCGCACACTCGCAGCCAAAGTCGTCGAAATGGTCAACGCAATCGCCAAGGGAACCACTGTACCGGTTAACGACAAGAAGACCTACAACAATGGAACCGGAATTATTCCCTCGTTCCTTTGCGATCCTGTGTTCGCCACTCTCGATAACTACAAGAAACTGCTTATCGACTCGGGCTATTACAAAGAAGCTGATATAGCTGTAAAATAACGTGAACTGATTACATGTATATCGACAGACAGGCGGTTATTCCGCCTGTCTGTATTTTTGATAAAAGCTGGGAGGATAAATTGGGTAACGCTCTTCTTGAGATGAGAAAAATTACCAAAACATTTCCAGGCGTCGTGGCTCTGGATTCCGTTGATCTGGAAATTACTGAAGGCGAAATCCATGCGCTGGTCGGAGAAAATGGAGCCGGTAAATCGACCCTTATGAACGTTCTCAGCGGGATATACCCGTTTGGGGAATATACCGGGGAAATACTGCTTAATGACAAACTATGTAAATTCAACACTATCAATGACAGTGAAAACAAGGGAATCGTCATTATTCATCAGGAACTTGCCCTTGTGCCGTATCTGTCAATCGGCGAGAACATGTTCCTGGGGAATGAGCGGGGATCTTACCTTAATATAAATTGGGACGAAGCCTATTCAAAGGCGGATGCATTGCTGAAAATGGTCGGCCTGCATGAGTCCTCGAGAATGCTTATAAAGGACATCGGCGTCGGCAAACAGCAGCTTGTCGAGATCGCGAAAGCCCTGGCGAAGAACGTCAAACTGCTCATTCTGGATGAGCCGACCGCGTCGCTGAACGAGATAGACTCGAAAAAACTGCTTGACCTGCTGCTCTCCTTTAAAAAGAAGGGGATGACATCGATTCTCATTTCCCATAAAATCAGCGAAGTTTCGTATGTTTCGGACAGGGTAACCATAATCCGGGACGGCGCGGTAATAAAGACGCTGGAAAAGAAAAATGATTCCTTCAGCGAGGACGAGATTATCAGCGGAATGGTCGGCCGTAGCCTGAAGGACCGATTTCCGAAACGCGATCATGCTATCGGCGAAAAAACGTTCGAGGTGAAAAACTGGACGGCATACCATCCGCAGTTCGAAGGCCGTAAAGTGTGCGATAACGTCAGTTTCTATTTGAATAAGGGCGAAGTCGTGGGCATAAGCGGCCTTATGGGCGCCGGCCGCACCGAGCTTGCCATGAGTCTGTTCGGAAAAAGCTACGGCGTGGACATCAGCGGCGAGGTCTATATCAACGGTAAGCTCACGCACCTTCATTCCGTAAAGGATGCGATCGAGAAAAAAATCGCCTATGTCACCGAGGATCGCAAGGGTAACGGCCTCATTCTGACGACTCCCATCTGCGAGAATACCACGATGGCGAAGATGAGCAAGATCAGCAGGTTTAATATTATCGACAGGGATCTCGAGATTAAAGTCGCGAATGAACTGAAGGATAAGCTGAAAACAAAATGTATGTCTGTCATGCAGAATACCGGTAATCTCTCGGGTGGAAACCAGCAGAAGGTTTTGCTCTCGAAATGGATGTTCGCGGATCCGGATATTCTCATTCTTGATGAGCCGACGCGCGGAATAGACGTCGGCGCAAAGTACGAAATATACCGCATCATTAACCAGCTTGTCGCGGAAGGTAAGACAGTTTTGTTCATCTCGTCCGAGATGCCCGAAATCCTCGGTATGTGCGATCGTATTTACGTAATGAATGAAGGGAAAATCGTCGCCGAGCTTGACAAAAAAGACGCGACGCAGGAAGTGATAATGACTTGCATACTTCAGTCTGGAAAAGGAGTCGAATAATGACACACAGTATAGGTATAAAAAACACCCTGAAAAAAAACATGATGCTTCTCGCATTGGTAGTTATCATGCTTTTGTTTCAGACGTTGATAGTGGCTTCTAACAAAGGATCGTTATTCAACCCCGCAAATATTTCCAACTTGATCAGCCAAAACGCATATGTCGTCATACTCGCCTCGGGTATGCTGTTGTGCATATTGACCGGCGGTAATATCGATCTTTCGGTCGGTTCTATCGTCTCGCTCGTGGGCGCGGTCGCCGGCACTCTTATCGTGACCTTGAAGATGGACATTTATGTTTCCATGCTGCTATGCCTGCTGGTCGGTCTTGGAATCGGCGCATGGCAGGGTTTCTGGATAGCCTATGTGCGAATACCCCCGTTTATCGTGACTTTGGCGGGAATGCTTTTATGGCGCGGAGTTGCCATGATAATTCTTAACGGATTGACCATATCTCCTTTCCCGGATGAATACCTCAAGTATTTCACAAGCTTCCTACCCGCAAGCAATGGTGCGTTGTCCATCTTTACGGTTACGATGATTGTCGCGTCATTGGCGTGCGTCGTGTATATAACGCTTCATATTTTCGATCGTTTCAACAAAGTGCGAAAAGGTTATGACACTGAGTCTTTGTTTACCATGATACTCAAGCTTGCGCTGATAAGCGGCGTCGTTCTGCTTGTCGGCTGGTTTCTCGGCCAGCACAAGGGTATTCCCGTAGTGCTTATCCTTCTCACCGTTATCGTCCTGGCGTACGGATACTTTACGACAAAGACCGTTCCCGGCCGTCACCTCTACGCACTCGGCGGCAACGAGAAGGCCGCGAAACTGTCCGGTATCAACACGAACAAGGTCCTCTTTTTCGCCTATGCCAATATGGGTTTTCTTTCAGCCGTCGCGGCTCTCGCCTGCGTCGCCCGCTTTAACTCCGCTTTCCCCGCCGCAGGCACAAACTATGAACTTGACGCTATCGGTTCCTGCTTTATCGGCGGCGCGTCCGCGTACGGCGGTACCGGTACGGTCGGCGGTGCGCTCGTCGGCGCGATTTTCATGGGTGTTCTGAATAACGGTATGTCCATTCTGGGCATAGACGCAAACTGGCAAAAAGCGGTTAAGGGTCTCGTTTTACTCGCGGCAGTAGTATTCGATATCTTGTCGAAAAAACGGGCAAAATCCAGGTAGTACGCCTTATCCCCCTCGGGACGCAAGTCCCGTTCGGCTTGATATTTTACTCTCTTTCGGACTACACTCACCCCGCGGTTGTCTCTCGCCGCGGGGTTTCTTATTTTGCACAGTCCCATGATCAAAGGAAACATCATATGCTCTTCACGCTAATCAGCTATGCCGCCGCCTTTCTCACTACCGCCTCATTCATCCCGCAAGCCGTCAAAACGATCAGGACGAAGGATACTTCCAGCATTTCGCTCGGCATGTACCTCATGTTTGTTTCCGGCGTCATTCTATGGATGATTTACGGTATACGAACTGCCCAGATACCGATTATCCTGTCAAACGCCGTTACGGCCGTACTGGCAATCATCATACTTTGCTATAAAATAGACGGCATCCGCACGAAAAGATAGTTTTTTACCGTTTCTATTGACAGTAACACATAAAACCTGTACTCTGATCGTGTTACTACAAATAGTAACATAGGCCTGACACTATACAGGAGCAACAAATGAAAATTAAACGCAGCGATGCGATAGCGACTTCCATCTCCGGCGAACGGTATACTCCCTTTGCTCTGGCCAAAAAACTGGGCGCCCTCGTCATTCTTGAATCTGCCTCGTTTACCCACGGCCGCGACCGGTATTCGATTATTCTTGCCCGCGAGGCTTTCCGCATCAAGCAGGAAGAAGATGATGTCCTGTTCTGCATCGACGGTCACGACATTCCCTATACCGGCGGGGATATACTGGAAGCGCTTCTTGAAATCGCCTCCCAGAACGTGCTTCCTCCGGACGGAATTCCGCTGCCCGGGGCGGGAATCGGTTTTCTCGGCTACGAATTCTGCCAGAGATGCGACACTATCCGCCTTCTACCCCGTCCCGACACCATCGGACTTCCCGAATCCGAGTTCATCGTCGGGCATATCTACCTCGTGTTCGACCATTTTACCGACACGATCCATATTTTCGGCCTCAACTACGATCAGCATGAAATCGACCTTGCCGAGGCAGTCGCCGATATCCAGCGCCGCCTTGCGGATCTCGACTTTTCCTACCTCGCCCCTCCTTCCGTTTCCGCAAACTGCACGATACTCTCGGACGAAGAGTCCAATCACACGGATTTTATCGAGGGCGTCAAAGCGGTCAAGGAGCACATAGTCGCGGGGAACCTGCTTCAGGCCGTTGTCTCCCGGCGTCTCGTGCTCGAGTCAGCCGAATCGGCTCTCGAGGTGTACCGCCGCCTCCGCTCGAAAAGCCCCTCGCCCTATCTTTTTTATCTCGATTTCGGCGCCTATCAGCTCATCGGGGCATCTCCTGAAAGCCTCGTCCGCGTGCGGGACTCGGTCGCATCGATCCGCCCCATCGCCGGAACCCGCCGGCGCGGAAAAAACGCCGAGGAAGAAGCCGCGCTCCAGAAAGAACTTCTTGATGACCCGAAGGAAAGGGCCGAGCACCTGATGCTCGTGGATCTGGCCCGGAACGATCTCGGGCGCGTCTGCCTCCCCGGTTCGGTCCGTCTGACGAGGAGCATGGTCGTCGAGGTATTCAGCCATGTAATGCACATTGTCTCGGACGTTGTGGGCCAGATCGGCAGCAACGGTAGCACCGTGAAGGGAATCGACGTGCTCCGTTCCGCGTTTCCGGCGGGCACGGTAAGCGGCGCCCCGAAAATCCGCGCGATAGAAATTCTGTCCGGCCTCGAAAAGGAAAAGCGGAGTTTTTACGCGGGCGCGGTCGGCTACATCGAGCCCGACGGGGACCTCGATTTCTGCATCGCCATCCGCTGCGCCGTGAAAAAGGGAAAAAAATGGGTGCTGCAGGCGGGCGCCGGAATCGTTCACGCCTCCGTTCCCGAACGTGAATGGGAAGAAACGAACGAAAAACTGATGGCCATGCGTTCCGTGCTCGAGGGAGGTTCGAAATGATTGTACTTATCGACAACTATGATTCTTTTACGTATAACGTGTATCAATATCTGGCGCGTCTGTCGCAGGAAGAAATCCGGGTAATCCGGAACGACGAAATCACCGTCGAGGCCCTCGCCGCCCTGCTTCCCTCCCGCCTGGTGATTTCCCCCGGTCCGGGACGGCCCGAGGATGCCGGCATCAGCGTCGAAGCTATCCGCTATTTTGCGGGAAAAATCCCGATACTCGGCATCTGTCTCGGCCATCAGGCTATCGGCTATGCCTTCGGCGGAAAGATAGTCGGCGCGAAATTCATCAAGCACGGGATCGCCGAAGAGATGACCCTCGACGGACGGGGCCTCTTCCGCACCATCGGCACAAAGGGAACATTCACCCGCTACCACAGCCTGGTCGTCGAAGAGTCGTCCCTTCCCGCGGACTTCGAAGTGACCGCGCGGGCCGCTGACGGGGACGTCATGGGCATCCGCCATAAAACGCTTCCTATCGAGGGCGTGCAGTTTCACCCCGAATCCATCGCCGCCGTCCAGGGCGAAGCTCTCTTGAAAGCCTTCCTGCTTTATCGCCGCGAGGGACTTCCCTTCAGCAAGGTGCTGTCCTCCCTGATGTCGGGCGTCAGCATGAGCCGCGAGACCGCCGAGATTTTCATGGAAGACCTTACCGAGGGATCCCTCGACGAGAGGCAGACTTCCGCCATTCTCACCGCGATCTCCGCGAAGGGGCCCGCCGCCGAGGAAATAGCGGGCTGTGCCTCCGTGCTCTGCCGCAAGAAAAAGACCGTGCCTATCACCAAGGAACTCACCGACATAGTCGGGACGGGAGGCGACGGCATGGGCAGCTTCAACATCAGCTCCATGTCGGCCCTCGTCGCCGCCGCCTGCGGAGTGGCCATCGCGAAGCACGGAAACCGAGCCGTATCGAGCAAATCAGGCTCGGCAGATTTTTACGAAGCCTTAGGGATCAAGATCGACATCAGCGCCGAAAAAACGGCGGAGATCATCAACAAGACCGACTTTGGTTTTCTTTTCGCCCCGGTATACCACAGCGCAATGCGCTTTGCGGCTCCCGTACGGAAGCTCCTCGGCGTCAAGACCATCATGAACCTGGTCGGTCCCCTTTCAAACCCCGCGAACGCGCAAAACCAGATGCTCGGCGTCTATGAAAAATCGCTGATGGTTCCGGTGGCCGAGGCCTCGAAAATGCTCGGCTCTAAAAGGGTGATGGTCGTCTGCAGCCATGACGGTTTCGACGAGATATCGCCCTGCGCGCCGACCGATGTGATAGAGATCGACGAAAAGGGAAACCGCAGGGAATACGCCATCAAGCCCGAGGATTTCGGGATCGTCCCCTGCGACGTGGCGGAACTCTCCGGCGGTGACAGTCACGAGAACGTGCGCCTTGCCCGCGAGATGCTGGAAGGGAAAGGAAAGCGCGCGATCATTGCGGCCGTAGCCCTGAATGCCGGTGCGACCATATATATTTCAGGGAAGAGCGCCACTCTCATCGACGGCTACCGGCTTGCCCTTGCGGCAATCGGGGATGGATCGGTCACGCGTAAAATAGAGGAAGTGCGGGAGGCAAGCTGTGCCTGATATCCTCGACGAAATCGTATCCCGCCGCCGCGAGGACTATGCCTCCCTCGGTCCCTGTTTCGGGATAGCCGTCCCGCAGCACCGCTCGCGTCCCGTCGTTCCCTTTCTCTCCGAAAGCGGAACGATACTCGAGATCAAGCGGGCTTCTCCCTCAAAGGGAGATATCGCACCAGATCTGGATCCGGTTACCCTTGCCGCTCAGTACGAGAAGGCCGGCACGAAAAACGTGTCGGTCCTTACCGAGCCCCATTTTTTCAAAGGCTCCCTCGCCGACCTTGTCGCGGTCAGCGCATCGAGCAACAGCCTCGCTTTTTTGAGGAAGGACTTTATTCTCTATGAGGACGAGATCGAGGTGTCGTACCGCGCAGGTGCCGACGCGGTTCTCCTTATCGCCCGTATTCTCGATACTCCGCTTCTCCTTGCTCTTGCATCCAAATGCCGGTCTTTCGGGATGACCCCCTTTATCGAGGTGAGGGAAAAGGGCGATGTCGCCAAGCTGAACGCGGCCGCAAAGGCGGGGCCTGCAGTCGCCGGGGTTAATACCCGCGACCTCGCGACTTTCCGCATCGATCCCCTCGTTCCCGCGACGCTCCGGACCAGCCTTCCGTGCAAAACCGTTTTCGAGTCGGGTGCCTCGACCGCAGGCGCCTGCCGCTTCGCGCGACAGCTCGGCTTTGACGGCATCCTGATAGGGGAGGCCGCCGCGCGGAATCCCGAAGACGCGCATTTTCTCGTTTCTGCCTTTCTGTCGGCGCGTCCCGACTGGGTCGGCCGTTTCTGGAGGGATATCGGCACGCGCAGCGCCGCGCGCCTCGTATCGGCTAAAAAAATCGCGCGTCCCCTTGTAAAAATTTGCGGCCTCACCCGGAGCGAGGACGCGCTCCTTGCGGCGGAACTCGGCGCAGACCTGCTCGGTTTTATTTTCGCCCCGAGCCCGCGCGAGGCCAAAGCTTCCTTAGTCCGCGAAATCGCTGCATCCTTGAGCGCGCGGGAGAAAGCGAGCGGAAGCGGTATCTCCGAGGGAAGCGCGGGGAAGACAGCACGCCTGAGACCCCTCTTGATCGGCGTCGTCGTCGATCCGGATAGCGAGGCAGGCAGGACAGCCCTTGCCCTTGTGTGCGAGGGAGTGCTTGACGCGATCCAGTATCACGGCGAGGATGACGGAGCGGATCTGCCCAAAATAGACGAGGCCGGCGGCAGCTACGGCATAGGCCGCTATGCGGTGGTGAGGCTCGGCGTCGAGGCAGACCTTGCGCGCATCGACAGCCTGATGAGAAACGGGGAACCGCGCGTGCTCATTGACGCCCGCGTCGAGGGGATAGCGGGGGGAACCGGTAAGACGATACCGAAAAGCCTCGTGCGCCGCGCGGGCGAAAAGTGCGCGCTCTGGCTCGCCGGCGGGATAAACCCGTCAAACGTCCGCATGTATATCGATGAATTTTCGCCGGAACTGATTGACGCCTCGAGCGGACTCGAGTCCGCTCCGGGGAAAAAAGACCATGCCTTACTAAAAGCCTTTTTCAGGGAGATAGACCAATGAGCAGCAAGGGATATTTTGACCGCTTCGGCGGAAGGTATGTCGCGGAGGTATTGCGCCGTCCGCTCGAGGAGCTGGAGAGCGCCTTTGCGGAGGCGATGGCGGATCCCTCTTTCGTATCCGAACTCGAGGGGCTCAGGCGCGATTTTATCGGCCGGCCCACGCCTCTTTTGTTCGCGGAAAATGCCACGCGCCTGATCGGCGGGGCGCAGATTTACATTAAAATGGAAGGGCTTGCCCACACCGGCGCCCACAAGATAAACAACGCGCTCGCTCAGGCCCTGCTCGCGCGGCGCATGGGAAAGACGCGCATCATCGCGGAAACGGGGGCAGGCCAGCACGGACTTGCCACCGCCTCGGCCTGCGCGAAACTCGGCCTCGAGTGCGTCGTCTACATGGGCGAGGTGGATGTGCACCGGCAGCAGCCCAACGTCGCGGCGATGGAACTGTACGGCGGGAAGGTGTTTCCCGTCGTTTCCGGCTCGCGCACCCTCAAGGACGCGATCAACGAAGCCATGCGCGACTGGGCCGCGAGCTTCGAGAGCACCCATTATCTTATCGGCTCGGCCCTGGGCCCTGCCCCCTTTCCCGATATGGTCCGCACCTTTCAGTCGGTCATCGGAAAGGAAACGCTTGAGCAGATGACCGAGCGGAAGCTCGACGTCGAGGCCCTGGTCGCCTGCGTCGGCGGCGGCTCGAACGCCATCGGTTTTTTCTCTCCCTTTATCAATACCGCGTCCCCCCGTCTCGTCGGCGCGGAAGCAGGCGGCATAGGTCCCGCGACCGGAGAAAACGCGGTGCGCATGACAGGGACGGCCGCGAGCGACGGCATCATTCATGGATACAAGAGCCGCTTTCTCGTGGACGATGACGGTCAGGTCGCGGAAACCCGCTCGATCTCGGCAGGCCTCGACTATCCCGGCATAGGCCCCGAGCTTGCCGCCCTGGGCGAAGCAGGGCGCATCGAGTTCACGAGCGTCACCGACGAGGAAGCCCTTTCGGCAGTCACTTTTTTCGCCCGCAACGAGGGGGTCATATTCGCCCTCGAAAGCGCGCATGGGGGAGCGGCCGCGATCAAGATTGCGCGCAGTACACCCGTTCATAAAGCGGTCATCGTCAACATGTCCGGACGCGGGGACAAGGATATATTTATCACCTCTCCCGTTTTCCGTCCCGCCGAATGGAAGGAATTCCTGAAGGCGGAACTTGCGCGCCTTGAATCGGGTAAGGATATTCACATGTTCGGAGGTTCGAAATGAAAGCGGATAAAGCGCCTATCGCCGTCATGGCCCATCTCGTCGCCGGGTATCCTACAACTCCAATCGCACGAGCGGCCGCCATGGGGCTTGCCGAGGGGGGCGTCTCCTATTTCGAGGTCCAGTTCCCCTTCAGCGACCCGAGCGCGGACGGCAAAGCCATCCAGAGCGCCTGCGCGGAAGTGCTGTCCCGGGGCTACCGCGTCAGCGAGGGCTTTGCCTTTGCTTCCGAGCTGCATGCGTCCTATCCCCTCATTCCGGTGTATATAATGACCTACGGCAACCTTGCCTATAAAATCGGCATTGAGGAATTCGTTTCCCGCGCGAAGGATGCGGGCGTATCAGGCCTCATCATTCCGGACCTTCCCTTCGACTCCGACGAGGGCCTCGACGAAGCATGCCGGAAGCAGGGACTCGTTTCCATTCCCGTCGCGGCCCCTTCGATGACGGGAGCGCGGCTCGCAAAACTTTCCGCATTGAAGCGGCCGTATGTGTATGCCGCTCTCCGCGCGGGCATAACCGGGCAGAGCACGACGATAGACGAAAAAACCGTATCATTTATCAATGAGGTTTGTTCTGCCGGCGGTAACGAAGGCACCCGCGTGCTCGGCGGTTTCGGCATACGGACAGGAGAACAGTCCCGAGCACTCGCCCCCCACGTGTACGCGGTTGTCGCAGGCTCGGTATTCGTCGAACTGATAGAGAAAAACAGCGGAGCGGGCGAAAGCGCCGTAAGGAGCGCGGTCGCGGAAAAGGCAAAAGAGCTTTCCGGACTGAAGTAAAATGCTGACCGTCTAGTAGCTTGACGGCACTCCGGTGCGCGAAGGCCTGTGAAGCACGATGGCTATGGCCGCGGAGGCACAGAGACCCAGCGTTCCGCCGAACCAGAAAGGAGCGGCGGCCCCGAAGGCATTCCATAAGAGGCCTGCGATGACGGATGCCGGCAGGAGCGAGATACCCGTGATGGTCGCGTACAGGCCGAGCATCGTGCCTTTCAGGTTCGCGGGCGCGATTTCCGCGATAAGCGCGCGTTCGGCGCCGGAGGTGAGCGCGGTATATAGGCCGTACAGGGCAAAGAGGGGTATCATGCCCATCCTGCTGCCGATAACGGCGAAGCCGATGTAGACGATACCGTAAAAGGCGTAGCCGGCCGTCAGGAGACTTCTTCTGCCGATGCGGTCGGAAAGCTTTCCGAGAGGGAAAGCGAGAACCGACGCGGTGATGTTGAACAGGAAGTACAGGAGAATGACGCTTTTTGCGTCCCACCCGGTATTTTGGGCCCGGAGAAGGAGAAAGGCGTTCGACGAATTGCCGAGTGTAAAAAAGAAAATAATGACGAGAAATGCCCTCAGGCGGCTGTCGAGGGTACGGAAATTGAAATCAAGCTTTTTCGCGAGCTTGACGTCGGAAGCTTTTTCCTTTACCGGCATGATTGCGCATATCCCGAGAATTCCGGGGATTATGGAAATCAGGAAGATGCGCTTGTAATCGATGACCGCGCCCGAGATCAAAAAATACGCGATCAGAATGCCGAGAGCCGAGCCCAGCATGTCGAACATCTTGTGCAGACCGAAGGCGCTCCCGAGCTTTTTGTCCGCAGCGCTTTCGGCTATCAGGGCATCCCGGGGGGCCGTGCGGATGCCCTTTCCGGTACGGTCAATGATGCGGGCAAAAAGAATCGCAGGCCAGCTTGCCGCAAGAAGCAGGATAAGTTTGTACACAACCGCGCCTGAATAGCCGATGAAGGTGAGTGTTTTTTTATTGCGGTATTTGTCGGCAATGTAACCGCTCCCGATTTTCAGGAAACTGGCAAGGCTTTCGGCAATGCCTTCAATAATCCCGACAATTACGGGAGTTGCTCCGATAACCGTCGTTAAATATAGCGGAATTATCGGATATACCATCTCGGAACTCATATCTATGAACATGCTGACGATACCGAGAAATATTATATTGTTCATGGTTATGAATATATCAAATAATTGCAAAACAGGTACAGGTAAGATTATACTGAAAGTACATGACGAGTTTATTTCTAAAAGGGCAAAAATTGAATATAATTTTTAAATATCATTTTTACGGATTTATCCTGCTCTTCCTTATAGCAATCGTTTTTTTCATTTTATTCATCAAAAGGATGAGAATCGGCACGCGGCAGGAGATGAGCTATTCCCGCCTGTATCAATCCGTCATAACCAGTTTGAATACCGGACTTCTCGTCCTCGACGCCTTCAAAAAACTGAAATATATCAATCCGGCCTGCCGTATGATTCTGCAGCAGGATATGACCAAATCCCTGGAAGGCAACCCGTATGCCGATTTTATTTTCCCGGTGCT
>JAYVSC010000110.1:0-3827 GCA_043775705.1 Spirochaetales bacterium
GGAAATCCGCACTGCAGGCGACAGTGAACAGCAGGTACGCAAGGAACAGCAAAAAGAAGAGCGGTCTTTCCTTGAGCTTGACGAAGAGCTGAAACGCGAAGAGTCCCTCATAAAGCAGCAGGAAGATGAGCTGAATGAACGAAAACAGAAATTATCCACCGAAATAAGCGCGATGAACGCAGAACTTACTTCGTTGATAGCAGCCGAGAAAGAAGTTTCACCTGGCATCAATCCCGAGACGAAATTCAAACTTGAGCGCATAATCAAGAGCAAACAGGGCATAGGCATAGTCGCCATTCACGGAAACGTATGCACCGGCTGTCACATGATCCTTCCCGCGCAGTTTGCCAATGAAGTGCGTATTGGCGATAAGATCGTGTACTGTCCATACTGCAGCCGCATCCTGTATTTCCTCGAGAATGACGGAACAGAAAACGAGTACTTTAACGAAGAAGACTCGGGGAACCTCTCCGATCTCGATGATTTCATTGACGAAGACGAAGACAACGACGACGATGAAGACGGCGAAGGCGAAGAGGGCGAAGAAAAGATGGATTATGAGGAATAATTGAGCAGAGGGCAGTGGGGATCGCGTCGTCGGATGCCGGATTTATTTCCGGCATTCAATGCCGAGGAAAGTCCGGGCTCCTTCGGAAATGATGCCGGTTAATGACCGGGCGGCGGTTCTTCAAGGAATCGTCGACAGACAGTACCACAGAGAATATACCGCCTCGGAGAACGGCTTGCCGTTTTTCAAGGTAAGGGTGAAAAGGCGGGGTAAGAGCCCACCGCGATTTCGGTAACGAGTCGGCATGGTAAACCTCATCAGGAGCAAGGTCAAGCAGTAAAGGGTTTTCCGACCCTTGAGAAACCTTCGGTTTTTCGTATTTACGGGTTGACCGCGAAAGAAACATGGCAACATGTATTCGAAGATAGATGGTCCCTGGTGCTGAACGCAATCTTCGGGTTGAGCTCAGCATACAGAACCCGGCTTATTAGCCCTCTGCTTTTTTTTATATTTGAGAGAAACAGGATACCGTTGCATGAAATTACATGTACATGAAAAAAAATACTTGCTATCGACCCATCATGGATTTTTTTCGTCCAGATTTTTTGTTATTTGCATCATTGTCATTTCTGCGCTCATTCTTATTTTCGGAACCTTGTATATCCGCCGGACAAAATCCTTTTTACCCTCAGTCTCCTCGCTTTATGAGCAATGGAATCTCAATAACTATCTGTCGGTATATGAAAAATCGGGACTAATTTTGAACAAACGTCCCCTGGACGGTTCCGTTCTTGCGCTTCACGGGTTTGCCTCCTATTATCTTTTTTCCGAACAAAATGATTCAACGGCTGCTCAAACCTATCTCGTTTCAGCGATCAACAGCCTGAGGAATGGCTGGTACCGGGTTTCGGATTCCGAAAAACCGCAAATCGCGTACATTCTGGGAAAGGCCTACTATCAGCGGGGTTATTATTATGCGGATCTCTCGAAAAAATATCTGGATTATGCCTATCAGTCAGGCATGCATTTCAATGATCTTCCGGAATTCCGCGGCTTGGCCGCATCCCTTTTAGGGGATTACACTACGAGCATAGAGGCATTTACAGAAGCCCTTGCCGTTAATCCGTCCGACCTGCTTTTATTCACGCTGTCCCAAAATTATCTGCAGATAAACAATACTGAAAAAGCAAAGCAGTATTTATATGAAACTATCCGTACTACCAAGGATGACATGCTCGAGCTGAAGTGCAGATACCTTTTGGGAAACGTGTTTTTGCAGGAAAAGAATAATGCGGACGCCCTGAACGAATTCAATACAATTCTCGAAAAAGACCCGAATTTTGCTGACGCACATTATGGACTTGGTGTAATATATGAAAATCAGGGTGATTTGATTAAAGCCCGTGCGGAATGGCGTAAGGCTATCAGAATAAATCCGGTGCATCCCGGAGCCCGTTTGAAACTAAATTTATAGCGAACTGGTCATTAATCGAGAGGAGCTTCGGGTATGGGTTTTTTCAAAAATCTTTCAGCGGACATTGGTATCGATCTGGGTACCTGTAATACACTTATTTATATTCATGGTAAGGGTATTGTTGTAAATGAACCTTCGGTTGTCGCGGTAGAACGCGGAACTAAAAGGGTTATTGCCGTCGGTGCCGAAGCGAAACGCATGCTTTGGAAAACGCCCGGCAATATAATCGCCATCCGACCCTTGAAAGACGGGGTGATCGCCGATATGGACACTACCGAAAAAATGATCCGGTATTTTGTTTCCAAAATAATGCCCCGACATGGTCTGATAAAGCCTCGTATGGTCATCGGAATACCAAGCTGTATCACGGATGTTGAAAACCGTGCGGTCAAGGAAAGCGCATTCAAGGCTGGAGCCCGGGAAGTGCAAGTTATCGAAGAATCACTTGCAGCCGCTATCGGTGCGCAAATACCCATACATGAACCCGCAGGTCACATGATTTGCGATATCGGCGGAGGAACCACCGAAGTCTCGGTAATTTCTCTCGGCGGTATGGTCGTTACCAATGCAATACGCCTCGGCGGAGACGAATTTGACCAGGCTATCATCAAGCACGTACGTTCCGTTCACAATCTCATCATCGGCGAACAAACTGCCGAACGCCTGAAAATCGAAATCGGCAATGCATCCCCGGAGAAAAATATCGAGAAAGTCGAGATCAAGGGAACTGACGCAATTACCGGCCTTCCCCGAAGGCTTGAAATCGATTCAGTGGAAGTACGCGAGGCTCTGAAGGATCCGATTACCCAAATCGTCGAGGAAATCAAGCGCACCCTTGCCCAAACTCCGCCTGAACTTGCCGCGGATATCGTTGAACGCGGAATCGTCATGACGGGCGGCGGTTCATTGCTGAAAGGTTTGCCCAAGCTTATTTCGAAGGAAACCGGCGTTCCGGTTATTCTGGCGGAAAATCCCATGGATTGCGTAGCGATCGGTGCCGGTCAGTATTATCAGATATTCAAGGATATGTCGATTGACCGCAGCATATATGATAATCTGAACAACTAATGTACAAGAGAAAATTTTCCATAAAGTTTCAGCCCGAGATCTTGTTCCTGACGGCATATCTTCTGCTGTCAGGAATAATGCTCGCTTTTTCAAGCGGCGGATTTGTAGTAAATTTCCGTGATATCGGATTTTCGCTTCTCTCGGGCACACAGCGGGGTGTCTATTCCGTTTCTTCATTTTTTTCCGGAACGGTTACCGCTATCCGCGAATTATCGGATCTGAAGGATAAATACCTTGTGCTCACAAAGAGACTCGAAGATTACGAGCTTCTGCAAAGGTCCAATGCGGATATCCGCGTCGAGAATGACCGCCTGAAGGAATTGCTCGATTTTTCGCAAACCCTCATAATAAAAAACATACCTGCGGAAATAATCGGGCGTGATCCGAATAATCTCTATTCCGGTATCACGATAAACCGCGGGGCAAAGCACGGCATAAAAAAGAACATGCCCGTAATATCCTTTCAGGGAAGCAATACGGGCCTTGTGGGAAAAATAGTGCAGGTCGGACGCAATACCAGTTTAATAATGCCCGTGTATGACTATCAATGCTATATTTCCGCACGGCTCGAGACAAGCAGATATGACGGTCTTGTAAACGGGCAAGGGGAGAGCAATTCGCCCCTGATCATGAAATACGTGCAAAAACGCGCGAAAGACGAAATCAAAATAGGCGATAAAATAATTACCTCCGGTGAAACGGCTAACTTTCCGAAAAATGTTCCAATCGGTTTTGTGTCGGCGATTCGGGGACTGGATTATGAAACCTCGCTCGAAC
>JAYVSC010000111.1:0-5793 GCA_043775705.1 Spirochaetales bacterium
GCTCGTGCATATGAATTTCAGGGAATTCCTGTGCAGGGCAAAAAGGGCCACCTATGCGGGAAAAGGCGCCGAGACTGCTTCGTCCCGGCCCGCTTCCCATGACCTCGCCTATCAGGAAGGTGAACTTCTGTATCTGGACACCTACCTGGGGGGCGAACAGTTTGCGGGCGAGGAAGCGATCTGGCTCAATTCAGTTCCCGTCTGGTCCATGAATTACGCAGGCCGGGTTCTGGATAACCGTTTTTCCGGGGACTTCCTCAAGGAATGCCTTTTCCAGGTTGCCCCCGAGTCGCCCTACCGGGGACCTCTCATTTATCGGAACGGGGATTTTTCCTATCACTGCAGATTTGACGGGAACTATTCCTGGTTCTCGGGCTGCGAGGAAATATTCTGCGAAAGGACGAAGGTCTACGAGTGCGTCTTTCATGGCGGTGAAATCAAGTAGCGTTTCAGGAATTCCAAGCGGTCCGTTTGGCCTTTGAGGTACACGGAATCATGGGTCGAAGAGCTGACGGTTGTCACCGTTTTCGGCTCCGAAACCTCTGCCGCGAATTCCGATGCCCGGCTTTCTGTAATGAATTTATCGCTCGAGGCAAACTGCAGAAGGACGGGAACCGTGCGCGCCTTCGCAAGCGCGATGAACGGCTCGTCCCTGCCGAATAGGGCGTCATAGCCTTCTTTGTCACCGGATGCCTTCGCGTTGAAATAGGAAATCCAGTCGCCCCAGCGCGGGGATGGCGCAATAAGAGCCCAAGCGCATATAGGAAAATCCCGGCCAGACAGAACGGCGCCGAACATTGCCCCGTAATCATGTCCCGCATAGGCAATGCGGGTTCTGTCTATCCATTTTTGCTCAAGAAGAATATCAAGTCCTCTCCGGATATCAGCAAGCTGGTCTTCAAGCAAAGAGGCATCTATAGCTGTCCCTGTCCAGGAATCCAGCCAGGGGACTGTCCCCTGAATCAGCAGACCGGCAATACCGCTTTCGGCATTCACGACGGCCTCATCCAGAAATTGGCTCCGTCCATGGTTTTTCCCGAGCATATGAAAATAAAAAACGGCAGGCGCTCTGAGTGCGTCTTTCGGCACGACAAGAAAGGCCTTGGTCGGGCCCCAGGAAGGACGCACCGGGGGCTAGGTAATATCGTAAATCATCACCCCGCCCCTGTTTTCCCGGCTTACGAGGCGAACACCCTCGCCCCGCACGGGATTGCGCAGCACAAACACATAGACGAGAAATACGGCCGCGAGGGCGGCAAGAATTGTCACGCTGATAATCACTCCAAGGGATCCTGAATTGACTGCGATTTGTTTCATGAGTATCTCCTGCATTGTTAGTGCGGAAATTCATGGTTTTGTGACATTATTTTTGTATTTGGTTTTTTTTAAAAACTGGCGCATAGGAAAGCCAGTAAGAGGATTCGGGCAAAACGGTTCCGGCAAGTTTATAGGTATGCACTTTTCCGGATATGGAACGCAACCGGTTGAATTCGTCCGTCAGGTTGACGGCCCGGATATGGCGGTCCATGCCGCAGGAACAACGAGCGTCTCTCCGGTCATAGGCGCAGTCATGGCGGAGAAATAAGCTGACCGTTCGTCTTGAGCGGGAAGCAGTCTGTCGGACTGACGCCTCGTCCTTACCGAGGATAGAAGCAATCTCGCCATAAGACAGCTGATTTATAAAACGGAAAATGAACACTAGGCGCGCTTCAGGGGATAAACAAAACAGCACGCCCTGCATGCAGCGCTCGCAGGTTTCGCGTACCCACATCCCGTAACCCGAGCCGAATTCAGCCGGGGCAGGAATCTCCTCGACATTGTACCGTTCCCTCAGTTTCCGGATATTCTCGCGAGCCGCCGTTTCGCGGATGCGTAACAGAGTTCGTACGGCGATACGGTAAATCCAGGTGGCTTCGCTTGACTCGCCCCTGAAACCGGAAAGGGAAAGAAGGACCTGTTCCCAGACCGCCTGGGCGGCATCGCGGGATTCCTCGCCCGATCCGAGCATCCTGCGGCAGAGGACAGCGACGAGCTTTGTGTGCGTATGTACGAGGGTATCGGCGTCCATGGAATAAGTATTGCACTGCTTTCAGGACAAAATCAACCCATCCGCGAACCATGCAGGGCGCAGCCTATGCGCTGCCCCTGATGACGAGCTCGGGCATGATCACAAGATTTTCACCCTGACCGTTCACGGCGGACTCGAGGGCAAGCACGAGGGCGCCTGCTCCCGCAATCATCAGTCGCTGCCGGATTGTGGTGAGCGAGGGAGTGACTACCGAGGCCAGCGGCAGGTCGTCATATCCCATGACGGAAATATCCTCGGGAACGCGTAAGCCCATATTATGGGCGGCATTGATAAAACCGATTGCGGTCATATCGCCCGAGGCGCAGAACACGGCATCGGGCATTTTTCCCCGTTTATGAAAATACTCGAAGGCTTGAATGCCGCTGGCGGCTTCATAGTCAGCAGTCTCGAAAACAAGACTCTCGTCAAAGGGAAGCCCCAGGCGTTTTATGGCGGTCAGATACCCGATGATGCGCTCGGAAGGCACGGTCCCCGGCTCGTTTCCCGAAGAAGGGCCGTTCAAAAGGGCAATCTCGCGGCAGCCTTTACTGAACAGATAATTGATGCCGATCGACATGCCCTTCTGGTTTTCAAGAAGAACCGACTGGGCGCCTGCGGCGGTTGCCTGCAGAAGAACAAGAGGTTTGCCCAGCTTCGCGAACTTTTCTATCGTCTCGGCGTCAGGAACGAGATTCATGGCGATCACCGCGTCGAGCATGTTGAACCGCAGAAAGCCCGACAGAAGATCCTCGCGATACGAGGTTGAAAACCTGGTCGGAAAGGCAACCATTGAGGTATTCAAGCCCAGAGCCGACATCACGCGGTCCATACCTTTAAATATTTCGATTCCCGCTCCGGAATCGAACATAGGAATCAGGACCGCGACCGCGGAACCGCGTTTGTCCGTTTTCCACCGGGAAAATGTTTCGAGATACCCGCTTTCCCCGATCGTCTTCATCACGAATCGAACGATTTCAGGTTCAAGGGAGGACGGACTTATCAGTCCTTCGAGGATGGTCTCGCAGGAGAGCTGGGTTTCTTTCGCAATGTCGTAAATTGATACAGCCATGTCACCACCTGAAAAAAATCAAAATTTGATCGATGATCCCAGTCCGTTTATCTCGACAACTTTCAGGCCTTTTTCGATATTCTCGACTTTAAAAATAATAACCGCCGTTTCGTCAATCTTGTCGAGGGCGGCGTACAGGTACTCGATATTGATACTGTGCTTTTCGAACAGGTCCAGCACCATGGAAAGGCTTCCGACCTTGTCAGGTATCGTGACCGACAGGACGTCAGTGGTACGGGTCGTGAATTTCGCGTCTGTCAGCACCTTGATCGCATGAGGGGGATCGTCGACGATGATGCGGAGAATGCCGAAATCGGCGGTATCGGCGATCATGATAGCCCGGAGGTTAACCCCGCCGTTTTTGAGAATACGGGTAACCTCGGCCATGCGTCCCGCGGAATTTTCAAGGAAAATCGATATTTGCTGAATCTTCATAATTTCTTCCTTCTATTATATCTGGCGTTTGTCGATGACGCGTTTTGCCTTGCCGGTAGAACGCTCTATACTCTTGGCCTCGACGAGTTTTACCTTCAGGTTGACTCCGAGCTTGCTCTTCATTATTGACTCGATACGGTCGCGGAGGGCTTCCATATCCTTTGTTTCATCGGTGAAGGAATCGGGACTTACCTCTACATGCAGTTCCACCTCGTCCAGATGCGTCTGGGCGCTGCGGTCTATGATGATCAGATAGTTGGGCTCGACGCCCTTGATCTCGATGAGCGCATGCTCGATCTGGCTCGGGAACACGTTTACCCCGCGGATAATCAGAAGGTCGTCGGTTCGTCCGAAGAGGCGGTGAATGCGGCGGAGGCTGCGTCCGCATCCGCATTTTTCCTTGATGATAAAGGTGATGTCCCTGGTGCGGTAGCGGATGAGGGGGGTGCCTTCCTTGGTAATGGTAGTGAGCACCAGTTCGCCCTTCTCGCCGTCCGGTAATACCGCACCGGTTTCGGGATTGATGATCTCGGGATACCAGAGATCCTCGTTCACGTGCATGCCGTACTGACCCTCGCATTCATAGGCGACGCCGGGGCCGGTAATCTCGGTGAGCCCGTAAATGTCGTACGCCTTGATGTTCCAAGCCTTTTCGATTTCCTTGCGCATGTTCTCGGACCAGGGCTCTGCACCGAAACAGCCCGAGCGTATGCCCAGCGTCGTCGGATCTATGCCCATTTCCTTGGCCTGCTCGGACATGTAGAGGGCATAGGAAGGAGTGCAGGTAAATATCGTTGACTTGAAGTCGCGCATCAGCATCAATTGTTTTTGCGTATTTCCCGAGGAAATCGGGATGATAGTCGCGCCTATTTTCTGGGCGCCGTAATGGGTTCCGAGTCCCCCGGTAAAGAGTCCGTAGCCGTATGCGTTCTGGACTGTGTCGTTGCGCGTGGTGCCGGCGGCGGACAGGGTTCGCGCCATGCCCTCGGACCAGTCTTCCATGTCCCGCTTGGTATAAGCGTCGACGACGGGAGTGCCGGTCGTGCCGCTCGACATGTGAATCTCGACGATTTCCGCCTGAGGAACCGCAAGCAGCCCGTAGGGATAGGTAATCCGGAGGTCGTCCTTGGTGGTGAAGGGCAGCTTCGCGATGTCGGCGAGACTCTTGATATCGGATGTCTTTATTCCCATCTCGTCAAGTTTGTTGCGGTAAAACGGCACATTGGTGTATATGCGTTCAATCAGGTTTTTAAGCCGTGCAAACTGAAGAGCCTGCAGTGATTCGGCGTTCATGCATTCGTTTTCAGGGTTCCATATCATAATGAAACTATTATACATCCAAACTCGGGTTCACGCCACAGAAATTCCGGACGCCGATTGAGAATTGCGGGGGAAAACCGGTTTTTTACAATATGGTCAATCTTTAGGTCTTCGGTCTTCCACTCTCTTGGCCTTGCCCTCGGATACGGGAAGGGTGCCGGGCTGCTTGATTTCGATGAGCGGGTTGATCGTTATCAGGGCCGACATCTCGTTTTTCAGGCGGTCGCGGAGGGCGTTGATGATGCGCGCGTCGTCGGCGAACATTTCAGGCGTTATTTCTACCTGGACGGTCAGTTTGTCCAGCACGCCGTCCTTGTCCACGATTATGAAATAATTGGCTCCCACGCCCTTCGCGCGAAGAAGCACTTCCTCTATCTGGCTCGGAAAGACGTTCACCCCGTTTATTATGAGCATGTCGTCCGTACGCCCGGTAAAGCGCGCAAGCCTCCGGTGGGTTCGTCCGCACGCGCAGGGCTCGGGAATAATGCGGGTCAGGTCGCGAGTGCGGTAGCGGATCAAAGGCATGGCGTCGCGGCACAGTATGGTCACGACGAGCTCACCCGTTTCCCCGTCCCTCACCGGCTCGAAGGTCTCAGGATCGAGCAGCTCGATGATGTAGCGGTCTTCCCACACATGCATGCCCTTGCGGAATATGCACTCGAAGGCGACGCCGGGACCATTGAGCTCGCTCATGCCGTAGCAGTTGTACACCTCGATGCCGAGCTTGTCCTGTATCTTGCAGCGGAGCTCCTCGGAGTGGGGCTCTGCGCCGGTGACTGCCATGCGCAGCTTCAGGTCTTCGCGCCTGTAGCCTTCCTCGGCGATAGCCGCATGGAGGTGCAGAAGATAGCTCGGCGTCGCGTGGATCATCGTCGTGTTGAAGTCTTTCATGAACTTGAGC
>JAYVSC010000112.1:0-17038 GCA_043775705.1 Spirochaetales bacterium
ACATCACCACGCTGCTCTTTAACAGCCAATACAAGGAAGAAACAAAGCTTTTCAACTGGAATCAAACGGCCCTGTCCGAGTCAATCAAGTACATGCGAAATTGGACTAAAAAAATCAACAGCTCGATAGCCGCCGAAGATGATTTTCAGTTCAAGTACCTCTACGATCCGCCCTATAAATTGGTCACCGGCGGAAAAACCCTCTTTTCCTATATGTCAAGCGACGACCTGTTCGTACTTCCCCAGGATAAAATCCAGAATATCGATTTCAGGTGGATAACCAGGGATAACAGGACGCCCGTCGTTGACGGCATGATTTATCTCGGAGTGTGCACAAAAACGCCCCACCTCGACGCAACCGAGGCCTTTTTAATCTGGTTTTTCAACGAAAAAACACAACGGGAACTTCTCGACCGGGGTAAAAAAATAGGTACAATGGAGAGCACATTCGGCATCTCGGGCGGTTTCTCATCCCTCAAGGAAGTAAATGAAAAGATATTCCCCCTCCTGTATCCCTCTCTTCTCGGTCACCAGCCCCCTTCGGATACCCTTACCGTTCCACATATATTACCGAATAATTGGGAAACATTAAAAAAGGAAATCCTGATTCCCTACCTCGTGGATGTCGCGGCGGCCCCCGAAGGCAAGGAAAACGCTGTTTTGTCCCTTAATGACCGTATTGCCGCCTGGATAAAAACCCACTAAAAAAGTATTAACTTCATTATCGTTATCTTCCGATATTTATATCATGAGGTAGCCTTAATGTATTCCAATTTTGATGCCTTGCGGTCAATATCCAGCGGGTTGATGCCTTCTGTATATGCCGGTAACCGTACCCATATTCCCGTAAAGCCCAGCCAGTATGTGTATTCCCAGTTCCAGTATGTCGCCGGCTATCCCGCAAAAGAGGGCCAGGAAGGGATTTCGATCGACAAACTGAAAATATTGAATACCCTCATCGATCAGCTTGTAATGATGAAGCAAAAGAATATTTCCCCAAGAATAGAAGCTCCCGGAAAAATTTCGGATAAACAGATTGATGTCCTGATCAACCAGTACCAGGACCAGATAAAAGTCACCACCGCAGCTGCCGAAAACCTCGCCTACAAACCCCCTATGCCACAAACCGGAAAAATAGTCAATTTAGTCGCCTGAACCCCCCTCTGCAGTCTCCCTAAAATAACTTTACTATTTTTTTGTTACCTTATACTTACTTCTCTTGCATAAAATCTTTAAATCCGGTATGTTTTTATCGATTGGAGACAACAAGTACTTCAATAGAATGACTTACAAGGAGCAATTATGACGATTAATGACATCAAGCACCCCAAAGTAAAATCGTGGGTCGAAGAAGTCGCCAAGATGTGCCAGCCGGACAGTGTCTATGTCTGCGACGGATCACAAAAAGAATACGACACATTAATGAAAAAACTCACCGATTCAGGATTGGGTATTAAAATCGCGAAACGCCCGAACAGCGTACTTTTCCGGTCGCAGCCCAATGACGTTGCCCGTGTGGAAAACCGCACCTACATAGCCTCGAAGAACAAGGAAGCCGCCGGCCCCACAAACAACTGGATCGACCCCGTTGAACTGAAAAAAACCATGGTTGGCCTCTACACCGGATGCATGAAGGGACGCACCATGTACGTTATCCCCTTCTCCATGGGGCCAGTAGGTTCTGATATTGCCAAGATCGGTATCGAAATTACCGACTCGGAATATGTGGTCTGTAACATGGATACCATGACCCGCGTCGGAACCAAGGTTCTCGACGTGCTCGGAACCGACGGTCCCTTCGTTCCCTGCCTCCACTCCGTCGGGAAACCCCTTGCAAAGGGCGAAAGCGACAATGGCCAGTGGCCCTGCGCTGACCTCGACAAGAAATATATTTCCCACTTTCCGGAAGAACGCGCAATCTGGTCCTTTGGCTCAGGCTACGGCGGAAACGCCCTTCTCGGCAAGAAATGCTTTGCCCTCCGCATCGCTTCGGTTCTCGCCCACGAAGAAGGCTGGCTCGCCGAGCACATGCTCATCCTCAAGCTCACCAATCCCGAAGGCAAGGTGAAATACGTGACAGGCGCCTTCCCGTCAGCCTGCGGAAAGACCAACCTCGCCATGCTTATCCCGACCATCCCCGGATGGTCGGTTGAAACTGTCGGCGACGATATCGCGTGGATGAAGTTCGGTAAAGACGGCCGTCTGTACGCCATCAATCCAGAAGCAGGCTTCTTCGGAGTAGCCACCGGAACCTCGAATGACTCCAACAAGAACGCGATGGAATCGATCAAGGAAAATACAATTTTCACCAACTGTGCCCTCACGAAAGACGGAGACATTTGGTGGGAAGGAATCGGATACGACGCACCCGGAGCCGTCACCGACTGGAAAGGCAACGAATGGATACAGGACAAGGGCAACAAAGCCCAGGAGCCTGCAGCTCACCCGAATTCGCGCTTTACCGCACACGCAAACCAGTGCCCTTCAATCGCGAAGGAATGGGATGATCCCAAAGGCGTGCCGATAGACGCATTCCTCTTCGGCGGCCGCCGTCCAAGCACGATTCCGCTGGTTCACCAGGCAACCAGCTGGAACCACGGCGTGTTCCTCGGCTCGATCGTCGGCTCGGAAATCACCGCTGCCGCCATCGACCTCAAGGTCGGCTCGGTCCGCCGCGATCCCTTCGCCATGATTCCCTTCTGCGGATACAACATGGGCGAATACTTCCAGCACTGGATCAACATGGGCAAGAAAACAACCGAAGAAAAACTCCCGAAAGTATTCTTCGTCAACTGGTTCCGCAAGAACACGGACGGCAAGTTCATCTGGCCCGGATACGGCGAAAACAGCCGCGTGCTTGCCTGGATCTTTGACCGCGTAGACGGCAAGGACAACGCGGACAAGACCGCGATCGGCTGGGTTCCGAAAGTTGACGCCATCAACGTAAAGGGCCTGAACGTCACTCCCGAAGCAATGAAGGAAATCCTCGCGGTAGACGTCGAAGGCTGGAAGAAGGAAATCGCGGACGTCCGCGCCAACCACTACCCGAAATTCGGCGACAAGCTCCCCAAGGAACTCATGGCTGAAATGGAAGGACTTGAAGCGAGACTCTCCAAATAAAAAAATCGGGGAGAAGAACCTTTCGTTGCAAGCGAAAGGTTTTCCTCCCCAAACCCCGCCATTCCAAAGCGTGGGGAAAAAAAGCAAGGATCAGAAAAAAAACCGCACCGGTATTTATTGCCGGGGCGGTTTTATTTATTTGCGCTTCAGTTCGAGAATAAGGGGGAGGTGGTCGGAATAGCCTTTTCCGCTAAACAGATCGAAGCGCGCAGGGATACCCTCCTGGTCGATCAGAGGGGGCTGGGCCGCTACCTGAAAGGAAGAAAAATCGAGATCTGTTCCGTCCGAAAGGGAAGGCGAATAAAAGATATTGTCGATTGTCTCCCACTCCCCGTTGTAATAATAGGAACCCGCCGGTCCCGCGCACGCGCCCGAAAGACAGCGCGGAAGCCACTCGTCCCAGCAGTTCGGCACCGTTTCCAGGAGGGTAAATTCCGCACGGGTCTGGTTAAAGTCCCCGCAGACTATAAAAGGAATGCCGGGGGTTGTTTGATTGAAGGTTTCGATACGCGAGGCGAGAAGCGCTTCCTGTTCGAGGCGGAGGGAGAAGCCTTCATTGTCGCCGGTCTTCGACTTCCAGTGAACGGCAAAAAGGGCAAGGGACTCATTCCCGATTTTTAGCTGCATCTGCAGAAGGGGTCGCAGGGCTGTTTCTTCGCTGGAAAGGGAATGAACGGTAAGGGATTCGATGGGATAGCGGGAAAGAAGGGCGGATCCGAATGCATTTCCCTTTTCTCCGGGAACAAAGGCGGCCCATTCATACGCGCCCCTGCGGGGCAGGCGGTTGCAGACATCATGCAGCACACGGTCGTTTTCTATTTCCTGAAGCACGACGATGTCGGGACCCCGATCGGATCCCATGCCTGAAAGTTGACCACAAAGCAGGATAGCCTCGCAGAGCCGGTTCAGGCGGCTCTCGTACACCGGCAGGGACCACTTGGTCTTCGGCCCGGTAAATTCGGCGAACTCGCTTCCATCCTCGATTGCGTCGAAAAAGGTTTGGGTATTGTAGGTCATAATCGTTATCCGGTTTTCATCCGAATGGGGAAAAATGCCATTTTGACTGCAGGCGGAAAAAAAAATTGAAAGAGACGCCGCAATATAAAAAAAAACCGTCCGGAAATTCATATTCACCTCCGGATCAGCTTATATATACAAATACACGTTTGCGGCTTTAAATCTTCTGATACACCCGCACATAATCGATTGTCATCGACGCGCTCTTCAATTTCTTGTCGATGCCTTTTTGACCGCCCCAGCTCCCGCCTATCGCCACGTTCATGATGAGATAATAGGGAATATCGAAAGGCCATTCGGCGACAGTCTTGTGCTCGTTGTCAAAGCGGAAAAAACTCTTCCCGTCCACATACCACTCGATGTATTCGGGATTCCAGTCGACCGCATACACATGATAGTCGGAGGACGCATCTTTTATAAGAGCGTTGAAATTTTTCTGTGTGTTGATCTTGTGATTATAGGCGCCGGTATGAACCGTCGAGTGAATGCGGTTCTGGTCAAAGCCGACATGCTCGGCAATATCGATTTCGCCCGAGCGCGGCCATCCGCCATAAGTATCGCCCACAGGCAGCATCCAGAGCGCGGGCCAGGTGCCGACGCCCTTGGGCAGCTTTGCCCGGATCTCGACATAGCCGAATGTCCACTGCGCAAGGTACTGGGTCTTGAGTCTCGCGCTGGTCCACATTCCGCCGTTATTGACCGCGGTGAGTATCAGGTTTCCGTTCCGGACCACCGAATTATCCCGCTTGTTTGTATAATTCTGGACTTCCCCGTTGCCCCATCCGTTGCCGCCCGTTGAATAGTCCCATTTCTTCGGGTCAGGCGCGCCGTCCGTTTCAAACTCGTCGCTCCACACAAGGGCCATACCGGCGGGAACGACCGCTGCAGATGGGGCAGGCGGAGCCTTCGCGCAGCCCGTCATGCCGAAAAGTGCTGCGGTAAATACCGTGACTGAAGCAAGAAACAACGTACCCCTGAATTGCTTTCTCATGATCGGTTCCTTTCTTATATTTCTGCCTACACGTTGAATTTGAAAAAGATGACGTCCCCGTTGGCGACGACATATTCCTTTCCTTCCTGGCGGTACCGGCCGGCCTCGCGGATTTTCTGCTCGGTGCCGTATTTTACGAAATCGTCATAACTGTAAATCTCTGCCTTGATAAAGCCGCGCTCGAAGTCGGTGTGTATGACGCCTGCGGCTTTCGGGGCGGTATCCCCCGCGTGGATTACCCAGGCGCGGCACTCATCGGTTCCGGCGGTGAAAAAAGTCCGCAAGCCCATCAGGTGAAAGGCCGCCCGCGCGAGACTGGTCAGGCCGGACTCGGCGAGCCCGATTTCCTCAAGGAACGCGAGTTTCTCCTCCCCATTTTCAAGATCGGCAAGCTCTGCTTCAAATTTCCCGCAGATGACGACCACGTCGGCGCCCTCGCCAGCGGCGATTTTCTTTACCGTCTCGATATGGGCGTTTCCGTTTTTCATTCCGTCTTCGTCGACGTTGCATACGTACATCTGGGGCTTCATCGTGATGAGGTGGCAGTCGTAGATCACCGCCTTCTCCTCGGCGCTTAAGGAAGCCATGCGGGCGGCCTTGCCTTCCTGCAGCAGGGGACGGATCTTCGCGATGACGGCATGAACCAGGTCGGCTTCCTTCTGCGCGTCCTTTCCCATCACCTTGGCGGATCTCGTCGCGCGTTCCAGGCGCTTGTCTATCGTGTCGAGGTCTGCAAGCGCCAGCTCGATATTGATCGTCTCGATGTCGCTTGCCGGATCCACCTTGTTGTTCACGTGGATGATGTCAGGATTCTCGAAGCAGCGCACCACCTGGGCGATAACCCCCACCTCGCGGATATGGGACAAAAACTGGTTGCCCAGTCCCTCGCCCTTGGACGCGCCCTTCACGAGGCCCGCGATATCGACGAACTCGACCGCGGCCGGCACTACTTTTTTCGGCTTGAAGGATGAAGAAAGAAAGTCCAGGCGCGGATCGGGCACGTTCACTATACCCACGTTCGGATTGATCGTGCAGAAGGGATAATTGGCCGCCTCGGCCGGTGCGCTGGTAAGCGCTGAAAATATAGTCGACTTTCCCACGTTCGGAAGCCCCACGATCCCGCAATTTATTGCCATTGTTTCCTCGATTATAATAGTAGTTCGCTTATTTTACCCGCGAAGAAGGGAAACATCAAGAGACAACGCGGAAGCGGGAACTTTACACACGTTTGACCAGCTGTTATATTATTATAAGCAACTTCACCCAAACTGTTCCGGAGGAAAAAAATGGCATTCAATCTATCGATGTACCCGATTTCGTATGTGGCACAATATAATCCGTCAACGAGAAACTGGGACGAATCCTGGTTCCAGGCCGATTCCATTACCTTTGCCGCCCTTTCGAAAATGAAAGAAGCGGAACAGAATGAAGTCTACGCAAAGAGAAACAACTTCGGCCTTCCGCTGGTAAACTACACAAGCCAGTATGCGCTCGGCTGCTTCGAGGGAATGAAAGCCTATCCCCACGCGGACGGCAGTTTGACCATTTTCCGCCCGGACCGCAACGCGAAGCGCTTTAATACCTCCATGAAGGGATTGTACGCCCCCCCCTTTCCGGAAGACCTGTATCTGAAAGTAACGATTGAATTCCTTAAACGAAACAAAGAACTCGGCTATATCCCTTCCTATAATGCCGGATGGGAAAAAGACACCTTCGCGAGCGCGAGCGCGGTGTATATCCGTCCCTTCATGTACTCCGAAGGAGCCATAGGCGTCGGCATATCCCATGCCCCGTACGTAATTATCTGCGCGACGACCGTCTCCAGCTACTTCAAGGGAACTAACACCAAAGCAGTCATCACCGAAAGAATCCGCGCAACCCCGAAGGGAACAGGCTGGATCAAGTGCGCCTCTAACTACGTATCCTCAGCCCTCGCGAAAAAAGAAGCCGAGGACGCGGGCTTTATGGAAGTTATCTTTCTTGACGCAACGGAACGCCGGTATATCGAAGAAGGCTCCTCGTGCAATATTTTCTTCCTGATGAAAAACGGCGACCTCGTCACTCCTTCCCTCGGCGACACTATCCTTCCGGGCATTACCCGCTCTTCGGTCATCGATTTTGCCAAGGCTGAGGGAATAAACGTTAAAGAACGCAAAATTTCCATCCAGGAAGTGATGAAAAAAGGCGTCGAATGCTTTGTGACGGGTACTGCCGCAGGTATTACCCCGATCGAAAGCATCACGATGAAAGATACAGAAATCGTGTTCAATAACCGCGCCCCCGGCGAGCTCGGTAAAAGGCTCCAGGCAAAATTGAAGTGCACCCAGTACGGCACCATCGCCGACACCAACGGCTGGAACGTAAAGGTATAAAAGAGAGACAGGATTGAAGAGTCAAGGCAAAACGGCCGTCCATATATTCGTATTCGGACGCGTACAGGGAGTCGGATTCAGGGCCTGGGCAGCATCCGCCGCCCGGAGAGTCGGCATCGCCGGATGGGTGCGGAACTGCCCCGACGATTCGGTCGAGCTCGTCGCCGAGGGTGAGTGCGATGATATCCGCGCCTTTACCGAACTCCTTGAAAAAGGGAACGGCTATTCCCGAACCGATACCCTGTCGGTGAACGAGGCACAAGTGCAGGGCTTTTTAGATTTTGAAATAGAAATGTAACTACCATCCTATAATCTCTGCGCAAAAACAGACTCCGTAACCGGAGTCTGTTTTTCTTGCATACGAATAGTTATAGTATCTGTTACTTAAAACAATTCTTTAGGTTCGGCAGGAAGCGCAGTACCGTCGGCTGCAGGTGCCGCTGCCGCATCTGCGGGTATATCGAAGAGGGCCGCTTCTGCGTCAAGATCTTTTATTACTTTGAGTAGGGCTTCCTGGTTCAGCATTTCGATAATGTTCTGGCATTGTATGGGAGAAAAAGCAACCCGTATTGCGGGAGAGTTTCCGCCGCCCGGAAGAAGATACCCCTCCACGTCGGTTTCCGATGAAGAAGCATTACCGATTACAAAATAGGGTTTTTTAGTCGAAACGATCTGATATTCAAAACGGAAGTCAGGCTTCGCGTAGTTGGTAGGAGCGAGCAAGCCCCACATTAAAAACGCCTGGGTCTTGCCGAAATACGCTTTCTTTTTATTGTTTGCGTCTGTCAGTTTCCCATTTTGATATTCGTCAATATATTTCTTCATAGCGGTGATCATTGCTTCCCGGTCTTTTTGAAGCAGGGTAATATTAATATTCGAAATTGAATAGCGGAATTTCATCTGTACCGCGTTTCCCATAGGATAAAAAACAAATTTGACTTCGCGCGGGGTCAGATCGTTTTTCCCCTGGTCAATGGTATTGCCCATGAGCGGCTCAAATTGACGGGGTGGATAATTCCCCAAAAAATCGGGATCCGCCGCTTTAGGGGCGCTCTTGCACGAAACAAACAGGGAACCGGCAGCAATAATACAAAACAAACAGACGGATGAAAAAAATCTCTGATTCACAAAAGCCTCCATATAATAACCGCGTTTAATATACCTGATTAAAAACAGAAGCTCAAGAAAGGTTACGGACTAATAATATAGTAAATAAAAAAGGCCGCCTTTTCAGGCGGCCTTCAACTAAACTATTTCAGTTAAGAACTAGTAGGTTACTTTGCAGGAAACAGTGAAGGTACCCTTGTCATTCAAGTCAGAGTTAGCAGCGTTAGCTGCAGTTGTCTTGATAAGAGCAAAGGCATGGTTGTCATTGGTTGATCCAGCTGCGTAGTTAACATTGATAACGGCATTGCTGAATAGACCGTAGTCAAGACCGAGTTCATAGGCAGAAACCATGTCTGAACCTTTCTTGGTTACAGGAGCTGCAACATCAAGAACAGTCATGTTCTGGCCGTAGTAGTTTACATAGGGCTTTACATAGTTTACGTCGCCCATGGCATACTTGTAAGCCAGGTTTACACCGAATGCAAGAGCAGCGGTTGCCTTGTCGATTCCGGGAGGCACTACACCAGCATCAAAAGCATCCTGGAGACCTTTTGGTGAGGTAAGAAGGTGATGAGCGATTACTGTTGCAGAAGCGGTAAGGTTAGGAACGAAGCTGTCGCCAACAAGTTTTGCGAACACAGACATATCGCCGATCGGCTTGAAGTCTTTGTCGACACCAGAAAGCTCAGTTGTTCCGGCTGATGAATAGAATCCACCGAGTGTTACGAACTTGTAAGCTGCATCAACGCTGGCTTCATAAGCAAAACCGGTGTCGCCTTTTTCATTGATAACATAGTCGTTACCTGCGTCGAAAGCTACTGTTGCAACAAGGTCAGTAACGGGTTTTGCAACAACTTTACCACCAAGACTGATGATTGAAGAAGCGAACTTGCCTTTGGAATCTGCAGTAGTACCATCCCACATTGCATTGTTCGCAGTGAAGGAAGCGGTGATCATGTCAGAAGGAGTTACGGTCAGGTCGGCACCAACAGCATAGTAGCTCTTGTTGTCGGCTGCGTTTACGCCAGCATGCTGTTTTGAACCGATCTTTACGCCGAAATCAAATTTTTCAGCCTTGTAGCCGATCTTTGTTCCCCAAGCGTCAAATCCGGGTTCGAATTTGAGCAGGGTTTTGTATTCCTTGCCGTCATCGCGGTATCCGTCTTTCTTGATCGGTTCCCAGATCTGGGCATTGTCGGTCTTGAATCCGGGTTTGTCATAGATAGTCACGTAGACATTTCCGAATACGAGTTTGGCTTTTACGCTGTCAATCTTTTTGTCGCCGCCGCCGAACGCTGTGTTGTCCTGAGCGCCGTTGATATTGTACTGTGCGTCAACGATGCTGATTTCAGCATAGCTGCCTTCACCGGTCTTGGTGAAAGTCTGTTTTGTGAGTAGGGGGATTTTTACGGCCCATTCTGTTTCATTGTTGAAACCGGAAGTTCCATCTGTGTTCAGGTTCGTTGCCCATGACAGTTTACCAAAACCGGAAACCGCAACAGTCGATTCATCACCGAATGTCTTGGGAGCGTCTGCTGCAAAAGCTACACCAGTAGCGATCGCAAGTACCATAAAAAATGCAAGTGCTTTCTTCATTTAAGAATTCCTCCTTAAGCTTACGAGACGATCAAACCAACGGTTCTTTACGATCATCCCAATCTTTTGAATCAGTATACCTGTGGTTTTAGGGCAAGTCAAGTTTTATTTATTAATATACGGTGAATTATCATGACAAAAGAGGTGAAAATGTCACTTGTGAGAACGGATATAAAAGATGCAAGCGAGGATAAAACAAACGAGGGAAAGGTTGTCCGAGATAAGAGAGCCGAGCGGCGCGCCGCCGACAAGTATCTCGGGACCCGCGAAGAGACCGAAGGCGCGGAGGGCATGATAGAGGGTGCCCGCGTAGGAGCTCAGGATGCCGGCAATGACGAACATCCAGGAAATGCTCCGCGTCCGCGTCCAGGACACTATGGCCAGAAAGGAAGCGAAGGCGCCGAGGACAAGGGAGACGAGGAGCTCGATGACCATGCTGTCCGAGAGCAGGGGAAAAAGACCGGTCAAGGAGCGGCTCCTGCGGCGAGCGCCTTGAATTCGCCTGCGTCCGCGATGAAGGGTACTATAGAAGGAACCGCATAATCGGGGGAAATGAGAATGCCTTTGTCAAGGCATTTTCCGAAAAAATCATTGTACCGGGACTTGCGCATCTTGGGGACGAGGTAAGGGCCGCGCCGGTCCCAGAAAGGGCTTGTGTACTTGTCGTAGCGGGCCCAGTCGGCTTCTGTCCGCTCGAAAAGCGCGGAAGCGAGGTCCGCGTAGGCGCGCGCGAGGGCCCCGAGCAGGGCCGGGGCGATCGAGTCCGACGGGGGCGGCTCGGGCGAATCGGGAGAGGTGCAGGCGAACACCGCGAGAGTGCAGCCTCCCGCAAAGGGCAAGGGAGAGGCGAGAACCATTGTCTCGAGGGTATCGGTGGCGTTCTGCAGAAAGGATGAATCGATGCGGTCGCTCATCGTGTAAAAAGCCTCATCGAGCCAGGGACGCCAGATGGGGATGCCGTAAATCTGCTTGGCGGACGAAAGGGGCGAGTCGCCGCCGGGGCCCATGTCGATCGAGGCTTCGGTATGAAGTATAGGGGACTCTATGAGAGGGATCTCGCTCCAAAGGCCGAGATAGGAGGCGCATGCAAGGCGGGCTTTCTCCTTCGTCTCGTACCAGCGGACCGTATTGTAATAGGGAAGGACTTCCTGCACGGCGAGCACAAGCTCGTCCTCGGTCTCGGTCGGAAAGGTGCCGGTGATACCGCGGTCAAGAATATTCTTGAAGGCCAGTTTCGCGCGGCCGGAGCGCCAGCCGAGGATGGCGGAGCCGCTCTCCTGGAAAAGGTCGAGGAGGCGCACTCCCTTTGCGGTATACAGATGGTAATCGTAGGCGCGGCGCACCATGCCGTAGCGTTTGAGTATTTCGGCCTTCATGTTGATCTCTTTGGTTTCTTCCATATTGCTATTGTATCCGTTTATCAGAGTTGTGCAAGTTTTTTCTGCACAAGTTCCATGGCCGAGGCAGGGTTCACCTGTCCTTTGGATTTCTTCATTACCTGGCCCATAAGCCAGCCGACGACATTCGATTTGCCTTTTTTCCAATCCTCAAGGGCGGAGGGATTTTCCGCGAGCATTTCGTCAACAATCCTTTCGATCTCGCCCTCGTCGCTCGCCTGCGCCATTCCGCACCGCGCGATAATGGATTCGGGCATGGCGCCTGTCTGAATCATCTCGGAAAAAACGTCCTTGGCCTGACGGCCCGTGATGCGCTTGAGCGACACCGCATTGACCAGGGCCGCTATGTGCGCGGGCGTAACGGCGAGTTTGCCCAGGGTGATATTCTGTTCGTTGAGGACGGCCAGGACCTCGGCAAGCACCCAGTTCGCGGCCTTTTTGGGGTCAACAGACGCTTTTGCGGCAGCCTCGAACCATTCAGAAAGCTCGCGATCGGTCGTAAGCGTGTATACGTCAAAGTCGGACAGCCCGTATTCGGCGCGGAAACGGTCGCGCTTGGCCGAAGGGAGCTCCCCTACTTTTGCACGCGCATCTGAAATAAATTCCTCGCTCAGGTAAAAGGGCTTGATATCGGGCTCGACGACAAAGCGGTAGTCGATGAACGAATTCTTGGTTCTCTGAAGAACCGTCTCGCCCTTTACGTCGTCCCATCCCATCGTGCGTTTGAAGCCCGGAACGTATACCTGCCGGTCCTCGCGGAATTCCCTCAGCTGCCGCTGCGCCTCGTAAGTACAGGCGTCGCGTATGGAGCGGAAGGAATTCATGTTCTTGATTTCGGAAATCGGGGTGCGGTATTCGACACCTCCTTCCATGATCTGCAGATTGATGTTGGCGTCGCACCGCATGGAGCCCTCTTCGAGGTTTCCGTCGGTCGCGCCGATATACCGGAGAATCTCGCGGCAGGTCTGCATGAACAGGGAAGCTTCCTCCGGGCTCGTCATATCGGGCTTCGAGACGATCTCGATCAGGGGGACGCCCGAGCGGTTGTAGTCGATATAGCTGTGCGACCCCTCGATGTGAAGGCTCTTGCCGACGTCTTCCTCGAGATGGATGCGCTCGATGCGGACTTTTTTCAGGCGCGGGGCCTCGTTTGGCTGGGCGAGGTTCAGCGCTACCGTGCCGTCATAGCACAGGGGAAGGTCATACTGGGTGATCTGATAGCCTTTGACCAGGTCGGGATAGAAATAGTGCTTGCGGTCGAACTTGGTAAAGCGGGCGATCTTGCAGTCGAGGGCGAAGCCGGCCCTGATGCCGAGCTCGACATATTCTTTTCCCACTATCGGCATCGCGCCGGGAAGGCCAAGGCACACCGGGCACACCCGGGTATTCGGCATGCCGCCGTAGCGGTTTTCGCAGGAGCAGAATGCCTTTGTCCCGGCAAGAAGCCCGCAGTGGATCTCGCAGCCCACGATGATGCCATATGCAAGGGCGGCCGCTCCTTTTCCGTCGGTATGGATGAATGGGCCGCTCATCTGGAGGCCTCCCATGCCTTCGCGATGGACAGGATTTTTTCCTCGCCGAAATGCGGGCCGCAGATCTGGACGCCCACGGGAAGGCCTGCCTTCGTCGCGCCCATCGGAACCGAAAGGGACGGAATGCGGGCAAGGTTGACGAAGGTGGTAAAAAAATCCGAAAGGTACATGGAAAGGGGATCGTCCACCCTGGAGCCGAGCCTGAAGGCGACCGTCGGGCTTGTCGGGCAGAGAATGATATCGTATTCGGCGAGCACCCCGCCGATATCTTTCTGGATACGGGAGCGGACGCTCATGCCCTTCTTGTAGCAGTCTCCGGAAAAATGGGACGAAAGCACGTAGTTACCGATGATGATGCGCCTCTTTACCTCCGGCCCGAAACCGTCGGAGCGGGTCGCGACATAGAGCTCGTCAAAACCCTCCCCCGGATCCTTGCGGCTTCCGTAGCGGATGCCGTCAAAGCGGGACAGGTTGCTCGCGGCTTCCGAAAGGGCGATGACGTAGTAGCAGCCTATCGCCGCTTCGAGGGAGGGAATTGAAACCGTTTCCACGATAGCGCCCATTGAGCGGAACCACCGGCAGGCATCACCGAAAATCGAGGCGATTTCGCCGTCAAGGCCCTTTGCGTCCATGAACTGCGCTGGCAGGGCAACCTTCATCCCTTTAAGGTCAGCCGGTTGCAGATTGGCAAGGGAGGAAAAATCAAGGTCCGCGCTCGTGTCGTCATGACTGTCTTTTCCCGCCATTACCGAGAGGACAAGGCCGATGTCATCGATTTTTTTGCTGAACAGGCCCACCTGGTCGAGGGACGAGCCGAAAGCGACGACTCCGAAGCGGCTCAAGGTGCCGTATGTAGGTTTGAATCCGTAAAGTCCGCAATAGGACGCGGGGAGGCGCACTGAGCCGCCCGTTTCGGTGCCGAGGGCAAAGGGAGCAAGTCCTCCGGCGACCACTGCGGCCGAACCGCCCGAGCTTCCGCCGGGGGTAAGGTCGCGGTCCAGGGGATTGCGGGAAGGCCCGTATGCGGAGTATTCGGTGGAAGAGCCCATCGCAAACTCGTCCATATTGGTCCTTCCCAGGGGGATCGCGCCGGCGGCCATCAGGCGTTCGGTCACGGTCGCGCTGTAAGGCGCCACATAGCCGCGCAGGATGCGGCTCCCGCAGGTGCATGCCTTTCCCCTGATGGAAATATTGTCCTTGGCCGCGAAAGGAAGACCGAGGAGGGGCCGCTTGTCGCCTTTCGCGCGCGCTTCGTCGGCCTTGACCGCCTCATCCTCGGCATCGGCGTAAAATTCGATATAACCGTTCAGGGGCTGCGCCGTCTTGTTGTCCGCATCGAAGGAGGCGCGGTAGGCGCGCACGATCTGTACGCTGGTAAGCGTTCCCTTATCGAGCTCTATTTTCAGATCCGAAAGACTCATTTCGCATATATTCAAATCAATACCTTCGGCACGCGGAAATATCCGTCCATAAACTCGGAACTAATTTTTTTTAGGTCGCTGCTTTCAAGGGTAGTAACCGCGGTCCCGGTTCTGAGCTGTTCGACGGTAGTGGAAGGATACGCGTCATAGGGGGTTTCATCCCCGGCATATCGGGAAAGAATCCCCAAATAATCGACGATTTGGCTCACCTGGGCGGCAAGGATGTCCAGGTTCGAGCTTTCGGGGGAAAGCCGGGACAAGTACAGGAGCTTCTCGAACGTGGCCGCGTCAATCGCTTTTTTTTTCTCGTCCATAATCGGTCCTTTTATTCTTCGATACACAGCAGCTTGTTGGCCTGGTACTTCGGTAAAAACCGCTTTTCCCCGCCTGTCTCGAAACGGACGAGAATAATCAGTTCTTCATCCGCATAGAATGATTTCACGATACTACCATAACCGTAATCGTCATGGAAGAGTTTTCGCCCGATCTTCCATCGCTCCGCCATTTCATCGGGAATACGTGCCGTGCGCGAAAGGGAATATCCCGACGCGCGGGACGAGAAAGACCCGGGCGCGCGGCCGAGAACCTCGAGCGAAGAGGCATCGATCTCGGAGAGAAAACTGCTAGGTTCCATAAATGCGGTGCGTCCGTAGAGGCGGCGGGCGGCACAGCTGGTCAGGTAGAGCTCATCCATCGCGCGAGTGCAGCCGACGTACATCAGACGTCTCTCTTCCTCGAGATCGTCGCCTTTTTTGTCGTCTCTGGGGAATACGCCGGACTCGAGGCCGGTCACTATTACCCGGCGGAATTCGAGGCCCTTGGTGTTGTGCACCGTTATAAGAGTGACCGAATCGGGATTTTCATCTTCATTGGCCATGGACCGGTCAAGTTCGATATGCTCGAGAAATTCTACAAGCCCTTCCATATTCAGGGGATAAAGACTCGCGGCGTTCACCAGTTCCTGCATGTTCGCGACCCGCTGGGTACCGGCGATTTCATCCTGGCTCTGGTGATAGGAAAGCAGACCCGACGACTCGACAAGCTTTTCAACGAAGACCGCAAGCCCGATCGCGCCCTTTTTCCGCGCACGGGAAGCTTTTTTTACTTTTTCACCCTTCTCTGCAGTTTCAGGGGGCAATTCGGTGAGCAATTCGGGTAATGCAGGAGAGGCCGCAGAAACAAGGGATCGGAGGGTCTCGATGATGTGAAGAAACTCGGAAAGCCCCGCGCGCGCCTTTTTGGGCAGCGTTTCAAGGATACGCTTTGCGCCGGAGAGGAGATCCGCCTTGGTTTCGTCAAAATTGAAGCTTTCCCCATCCCCGCCCGGGCCGAACATAAGATGCCGCGCTTCGGCGATGATTTTGTCCTGGGTTACTTCTCCGAGTCCCCGGGAGGGCTTGTTGACTATACGGCGGAAGGCGACTTCGTCCCGACCGTTGGCGACGAGGGATAGAAAGGACAAGGCATCCTTGATTTCCTCGCGGTCGTAAAATTTCAGGGTGCCGACGACCTTGTAGGGTATCTTGCGGTGGAGAAATTCGGTTTCGAAGCTGAGGGACTGGGCGTTCATCCGGTATAAAATTGCCCAGTCTGCGTAGGGACAGCCCGCTTTCCGGGCATTCTGAATCAATTCGGCGCATAAGGCGGCTTCTTCGTCCTGATTTCCGAGAAACACGAGTACCGGCTTTTTGCCGCTGCCCCGCTCGGCGGTAAGCGTTTTGCCGAGCCGACCCTCATTTCGGGACACCACCTGGTCGGCTACCGACAGAATGGGCGCGATGGAACGGTAATTGCGCTCGAGCCGGATTACCTCGGTGCCGGGAAAGATATCGGCAAAATTCAGGATATTGCGGACTTCGGCTCCCCGAAACCGGTAGATGGACTGATCATCGTCGCCAACGACGCAAAGGTAGGTATCGGGGCCGGTTATCGCTTTCAACAGCTCGAACTGGGCGACGTTCGAGTCCTGGTACTCGTCGACCATCACCACGGAAAAGCGGCCCAAAAGCCGGGACCGGACTTCCGGGTGGGCGTTCAGAAGGCGGACAGGAAGAAGTATGAGATCCCCGAAGTCGAGATTTCCGGTTTCGCGGAGGCGCTTTTCATATATCCGGTAGATACCTGCGAAATCGGGGTCGCTGTCTATTTCGGACAGAAGGGGACTATCGGGCGACATGCAGTAATCCTTCGCCCGGGAGATTTTATGGACAACTGCCGATATCTGCTGACGCGTGAGGGCCGGCATGGCTTTGGAAAGAAGAGTAACCGCGTCGTCATCGTCATAAATGGTAAAATTGGAGTCTAGGCCGGCAAGGGCGGCGTTGCGCCTGAGGAGCCAGGCGCCGAAGGAATGAAAAGTGCGCAGAACCGAACGCTCTGCGCGCGGATCGAGGCGCTTCGCGCGCTCGGCCATCTCGCGCGCGGCCTTGTTGGTAAAGGTGACGGCGAGTATGGACTCGGGCTCTATGTTCCGCTCGCCTATGAGC
>JAYVSC010000113.1:0-9375 GCA_043775705.1 Spirochaetales bacterium
GTCCAGACCCCGGCCGAGCAGCTCCCCGCAGAACAATTCAACGCGCAAAACGAAGCGTATCTCAGAGCCCAGAATTTCTATATTCGCGGAAAAAACTTCATCCTCGAGTCCCTTGACCACAAGTATCCCGGCTTCAGCGCGTCCGTATACGGAACCGACTCCAAGGCCGCCGTAAAGACGCTGGCCAAATGCAAAAAAACAGATGCCGCAGCTCTCTATTGGGCCGGAGCCGGCGCTCTCGGAGCCTTTGCCCTCAGCCCGCTCGATACCAAATTCATCGCAACATTGAACGGTTCCGTTTCCATGCTCGAAAGAGCGGCTGAACTCGATCCCTCATTCAGCAACGGTGCGATCTGGGAAGTACTGATGTCGTTTTACGCCGCTGCCCCCGAATCCCTTGGAGGAGGAAAGGATAAAGCCCTCGCCGCCTACGATAAAGCGCTCCTCTATTCAGGCGGACAAAGTCCGTCAACATACATAGCCTATGCGCGCGCATTCTGCATTCCCACGCAGGACAGCGCGGGTTTTGACGAGGCAATCCGGAAAGCGCTCGCCATAGATCCTGAATCACAGAAAGACAACCGCCTTACACTTACCATCGCGCACCGGCAGGCACTCTGGCTGAACGAACACAAATCTGATTTCATTCTCGAATAGGAGACTCTTATGGTCCGCAAAAGCATTCTCTCGACAACCGCATTTCTTCTTCTTACCCTGCTCTCTCTTTCGGGCCAGAACAAAATCCAGCTAAAAATTGCGTCTGTCGCACCAAGCCGGTCACCCTGGGATATCGAACAGCGTGCCCTTGCGCAGGAATGGTTCGAGATCACCAAGGGACAGGTAAATGTCACCTTCTATGACGCGACCTCCCTCGGCGGGGAAAAAGCCATAATCCAGAAATTCCGCTCGGTGCGTCCGGGACAAAAGTCGCCCCTTGACGGAGGCATTTTCACCACGATCGGGCTCCATGAGCTCGCTCCCGCGGCCGCGATCTATACCCTTTCGATACCCTTCCTCATCCGAAACCAGAAAGAACTGGATATGGTCCTGACCAAATTCGGACCCGACATCATAAGCGAATACCGCAAGACCGGCTTCGAGATAATCGCGTGGACAAATGTGGGCTGGCTTTCCTTTTACACAAAAGACAGCTTTTCCAATCTGGCCGAGCTTAAAAAAATCAAGATTGCCTCGGCAGGGCTCGACAGCCCGGTTCTCGGCGAGTGCTTTACCTCATCCGGCTTTACGATCGAGGATGTGACCGCGGCCAAGCTCCTTCAGGCATTGAAAAGCACAGGGGGCGTACGCGGCTTTTTCGGAGTGCACATGTTTGCCTATGTGACGGGACTCTCGAAGACCATCAATTACGGCCTTGACGCGAAACTCTGCCCGGTTGTCGCAGGCCTCTTTCTCTCGAACGAAGCATGGGCAAAAATTCCCGCGGAATACAAACCCGAGATGGTCAAGGCGGTTGAACGCATGAGAACACGGCTGGACCTGGCGCTCGAACAGACCGACCGGCTCTATGTCAACGACATGAAAAAAGACGGAGTTACGATGATAGTCCCGACCGATGCCGAGCTTGCCGCATGGGAAATGGACTTCAGCAAGGACGTGGACAAGATCGACCGCGCGATACCGGGCGCGTTCAGCATGCCCCTTTTCCGAAAAATCCAGGCCCTGTTACAGGCAAGCAGGAAATAGCGCATGATAAAAAAGGCCGCCAGATTCACCGGACTCATACTGCTTGCGCTTCTCGCGCTCTTCCCTCTAATTTTCCGCCTACTGTCCATGACCTTCGGGATATCGGTGCTTGCCGCAGATTCGGTCCAGGTGAATCTGGTTTTCATGTTCACCGCGATCGCGGGTATTATCACGTCGGTGGAAAAAAAGCAGCTCAGCCTCGGCATTCTCAATGACTCCCTGCCGATCCGCGCCCGCTTGGTCATCGAACCCTTCCAGACAGGGGTGACCGCAACTATCCTCACCGCCCTCTTCCTTTCGTCCTTCTCCGAGATGTTCATGGCTTTCCAAAGCGGAGACAAGGTGTGGGGCATTCCCCTCATCCTCGTCTTTGCATTCCTGCCTGTCATGTTTCTGGGAATGATAGTGCTCCTGGTCGGCCGCAGGAAAGCAAAGATCACCTCGATCATCGGGATACTCCTCGGCATCATCATCGCCAGCGGTCCCATATCCGGCATCCTGTATTCCATTTTTCACATTGAAAACGTCCCCTATGCGAGCCCCATTTTTGACGCATGGATTCTTGTTTCCGGCAAACTCCTGTGGCCCCTGATACTACTGCTGATTCTCGCGGGCGCCCTCGGGGTTCCGATTTTTATCATCCTATCGGGCATCGCCTATGTAGCCTTCAGCCAGGGCGGCGGATACGTGGAAATGATACCCCTCGAAAGCTACGGCATCCTGACTGACAAAAGCATCGCCGCAATTCCCCTGTTCACACTTGCCGGTTTTCTGCTCGCTGACGGTAGCGCGGGAAAGCGGTTATTGGAAGTAGTGAAAAACAGCGTCGGCTGGATACGCGGCGGACCGGTAATCGCGGCGGTCGTGGTCGCGACCTTCTTCACCACATTCACCGGCGCCTCGGGTGTTACCATTCTCGCCCTCGGAGGACTACTGACCGTCATATTGACAGGAAACGGCTACACGAAGGACAACGCCGAGTCCCTCATCACCGCGTCAGGCTCGATCGGCATCATGTTTCCGCCGAGCCTCGCCATAATCATTTACGGAACGACGAATATCTTTTCGGTGGATATATATCAGCTGTTCAAGGGTTCATTGTTGCCCGGCATCCTGCTTGCCGTTTCCATGATAGTCCTCGGCATCATGAAAGATAAAACCGGAATGCGCACGCCTTTCTCGCTGAAAGAAACAGCCGTATCGTTGAAGCACAGCGTTGGCGAACTGCTGCTTCCACTTTCTATCGTGGTCGGTTATTTCTCAGGTTTTTTTTCCCTCATCGAGACTGCCGCGTTTACCGCACTCTATGCCTTCATCCTCGAGGTATTCGTCCGCAGGGACTACAGTTTCAGGCAGGCCCTCCAGATTATCCTGAAGAGCGTTCCGGTCGCCGGAGGCGTGCTGGTCATCATCGGCGCGGCGAAGGGGCTCGCCTATTTCATGATCGACGCGGGAATCCCCTTCATGCTGACGGATCTCGTCGTGTCCTACGTCCACTCGAAATACGTGTTCCTTCTGCTGCTCAACATTCTTCTGCTGATCGTCGGCTGTCTGATGGACCTCTACTCGGCTATCCTCGTCGTTTCCCCGCTCATAATACCGGTCGCGGAATCCTTCGGCATCAATTCGGTGCATATCGGCGTGATCTTCCTGACGAACCTGTCTCTCGGCTTTCTCACGCCTCCTGTCGGCATGAACCTCTTTATCGCGAGCTATACCTTTGACAAACCGGTCATGAAAATAGTGAAAGGCATCCTGCCCTTCCTGCTGTTCCAGTTCATCATCCTGATGCTCGTTACCTACGTACCCTGGTTCAGCACCGCCCTCTTGTAGAAAAGACCCCTTGCGTCAGTGCGGTCCGGGATACACAAACAGGTCCTTCGCGTTTTCGCTCACTAAAAGCGCGAGAGCCTCTTTGGTCATCGAAAGGACGGCGGCGGCGCATTCGTAGGTATGTTCGATAAAGAGAGGCGTGTTCGTCTTCCCCCGATGAGGGGCAGGCGCCATGTACGGTGCATCGGTTTCGAGCAGAAGCCGGTCGCGCGGAATATAGCGGACAAGGGAAGCGATGCGCTCCCTGTCCGTCTCTTTTTTCGCCCAGGTTATATTCCCCGGAAACGATATGTACCAGCCCCTGTCCAAAAAGGCGCGCGCCTCCGGTATTCCGTACGAGTAGCAGTGAATAACGCCTCTGTCCCATCCCGAATTTTTTATGCAGCCGAGGGTCGGTACGAACGCATCCCGTGAATGGACAATTACCGGAAGCTTTCGCGAACGGGCTACATCCAGCTGCAGGCCGAAGAGCTCTTCTTCACCGTTCGTATCGGTCGTTCCGGGACCGTCATCCGACACACCACTTGCTTTCCCGGCACCCCCACCTTTCCCGGCTCCACACGCTTCCTCACTTTCCAGGGCGGCGCGCTCAGCAGCCCGCTCCGCGGCGCGAGAGCCGTTCCAGTAACGGTCCAGCCCGCATTCGCCGAGGGCAGCAAAGCGCTCACCTTCTCCGCGCGAAAGGCAGAGCGCAATCATTTTCCGGAGGTCTTCCTCGAGGGCAGAGAGGGCGTTATGCCTGTCGGCGATCACGTCTCCGTCCGGCCACAAGCCGCAGGTAAAATGCAAAAAGGAAGGCAGGTCCGCCGCATTCCGCACCTTGTTGAGCCGTCCCTCAAAATCCGCCGGTTTAGTCCCGATATCGAGCACAAAGGGAAAACGGCGCGCGTCCATCTCGGCAATCAATCGGGAAAGGTCTTCCCCTCGCTCTTCGATATGCGATAGATGACAATGTGTGTCGCTGAACATTCTTGACCTCCGCCATTTTATCCGCTAATATAACACAGTGTGCCGGGATGGTGGAATGGTAGACACCAGGGACTTAAAATCCCTTGGCTGGCAACGGCCGTGCCGGTTCAAGTCCGGTTCCCGGCAGAATTGATGAGGACCTATCGTTTAGCGATAAGGCCTGAGCTGATTTCTGCACCTGCTTCTTCACGTTTTTGATTCCCGTTTATCGCATCGCGCGTATAAGCGGGGAATCATCAACCCTGTCCCCCAGGACGCTCCGCATATCTACTTGAGATGCAAACCCATCCCTCACCGTTTCCCTCATTTGCATCAATTGTACCTTTCACCTATAATTAGATACAATGGAGGTTTCGGAATGACAGAGCGCATTGGTGAATTTTTACTGCGAATCGGCGCACTCACAGAAAACCAGCTGACCGAAGTCATCAAAATCCAGGATGCCGAGGAAGATGAACCGCGTCTCATCGGCCAAATCGCAATTGAACTGGGATATATTGACGACGAAGCCCTGAAGCGCTACCTCGCCGAAAAAAAATAAATACAAATGCATCAGGAAAGGGGAAGTCTCCCCTTCCGCTCCATAAAAAAGCCCGGAAACCCGGGCTTTTGTTATTTCGCTCAACCCCTCGCCTTCTTAATATCAGCTCTCTTTTCAGCTCTGTCCCTATTTCAGGAATGTGTTAATCTCTTCAAGGGGAAAATGATACACACTGCCGCAGTTGTGACAGATTACCTCGACAGGATCAGGCCCGTTTTTTGCCATATCCTCAAGCTCGACCCTGTCCAGCCTCTGTAAATGGCCCTTGTATGTGTCGTATGAACAGGGGCAGTCGTAGGTGATTGCCCTTTCGAGAGCGACAAGGGGTTTGCATTCGCGAAACAAACCAAAAATGATGTCTTCGCGGTCCCCACCCTCGGCAAACCATTGACCGAGCGAGGGGGCAGCCGAAAAGGCATGTTCCGCCGCCTCAACCAGTTCAGGATCAGCTCCCGGCATCGTCTGAAGAAAGAGAGCACCGGCGCCGGTGACCCGGCCATCACGGTCGAACTGGATTCCAGTATTAAAGGCGCTCTTTGTCTGCTCCGAAAGCAGAAAATATTCCGCAAGATCTTTCGCAATGTTTCGGTGCTTGATCTCCACCGTTCCGGTCACAGGCTCGCTAAAGCCTTCGGGAAAGCGTATTAAAGACACTGTTCCATCCCCGAAATAAGGATCCAGATCCCAACTCTCAGGAGGTTTTGATACCGGTATCGGATCTTGCAACAGAAAGCCTCGCACCGTTCCGAGGCTGTTCGCCTCCACACTGAAGCCGGCGGCAGGTCCATTCGTATCATACCGGAAAATCGCACGATCGCGCCCTTTCATCGTGGGAATGATCAGAGCTCCGCACAGCGAAGCCTGACCGAGCACAATGGTTTCCAGAATGCCGAGCGAATGCTGGGCACGCATCTGATTTACGAATCTGGTCCCATGAAAAAAAGCACCGCGCAGGGCACCGTCGCCCAGAAGAAATATTGTCATGCCGTCGCCATGCATAGTCTCGAATCGGGAAACAAGTACGGGATCAATAATTGGCACTGTTATCATAAAGGGAAGTATATATAAATGAATCTATGGACGCAAGGGAGAAAAGCCGCTACACTCATTCATAATATTATGACGAAAGAAACAAATAAGGCACCAAAACAGATACTACTGAAAGAAGCTCCGATTATCAGGGACAGAGCTGCGCTGCCGATCCTCGCGCTTGCGCTCCCCATCATCCTTGAAACCTACTTTCGAATGCTCGTTTCATCGGCCGATATCATCATGCTCAGTTCCTTTTCACAGGAATCGGTGGCCGGCGTCGGGCTTGTCTCGCAGTACATTTTCTTTATCCAGATACTGTTTAATGTCATCTGCATTGGAACCAGCATTGTGCTTTCCCAATACCTCGGCGGCAAACGGCTGGAAGAATCACGGCAGGTCATACAGGCAAGCGGAGTCATGGTGCTGGTGATCGGAATATTCATCAGTTTTACGGTGATTTTCGGGGCTAAGCCCCTGCTCGATTTATACCGGATCGCTCCTGATGTCCGCAATTTCGCATGGCAGTATCTCGTGGTCTTCGGCGGAGGGGGCTCTGTGTTCATGGCATTCAACATGATGCAGGGGACGATCCTCCGCTCCTACGGCTATACCCGCGATGCCATGTATATTTCCTTTACGGCAAATATCCTAAACGTAATAGGAAACTCTATTTCCCTCTATGGATTTTTCGGGCTTCCCGTATTCGGCGTGGTGGGTGTTGCCCTCTCATCCGCTTTTTCGCAATTTGCCGCCTGCCTTCTTCTCGCCTGGAGAATCAGGGCCCATAGTGATATCCAGTTTCAGCTGCGCGGATGGCAGAACGTTCCCCGCAACATATACAAAAAAATTCTTTCGATCGGCGTGCCGTCTGCAGGGGAAAATTTAGCCTACAATATTTCCCAAATAGTAATAATGATGATGGTCGCCACCCTCGGAACCTTTGCCATGTCCGCCCAGGTATACGTACAGACTATCGTCCGCTTTGTGTTTGCCACCTCAATGTCGATCGGAAACGCGGTGCAGATAAAAACCGGCTATTATGTCGGTGCTAAACGGAGCGAGGAAGCGTATACAAAACTGTACCGGTATCAGATAGTCGGCACCCTTATTTCGATTATGCTCGTTCTCCTGCTCAACCTCGTCAAGGGACCGGTCATTCGGATCTTTACCACCATCCCCGAAATAGCGTCGCTCACCTACAGCCTCCTGCTTATCTCGATTTATGTCGAAACCGGCCGGTCCCTCAATCTGATTACGATCCCCGCACTGAAGGGCGCAGGGGATGTCCGTTTCCCCGTGCTCTGCGGGATAATTTCCATGTGGGGCATCAGCGTGCCCGGCAGCTATTTTCTCGGCCTCAAGCTCGGTCTCGGACTTACCGGAATATGGATTGCGATCGGAACGGATGAAATGTTCCGCGGTATCGTGATGCTGTTCCGATGGAAAAGCAAACGCTGGCTAACCAAGGCAATCAGCTGACCAAGGCAATACACTGATTTATTTAGCCAGAGCGCCTGTCGGGATTATCGGATATTGATTGGGGGAAAAAGGTTCGGCTGATGAAACAGCGGTTCGGTCATCCCTTCATGAAGGCAGGCTAATCCGGGTTTTCCTTCTGCTTTTCCATTCGCTTTCCCTCCCATCTCCTGTGAGGGAACTTCGATTCTGTTTACCGTAAAATACCAGACTTCGCCGTGAGGAGCTTCATCAAGACCGAAATCCGCCCAGGGAATAAACAGATCCAAAAGCCAGAGTTTATTTGGCTCATCAATCTTGACAGTATACGCAGCTTTGGATTTCCAGTCGTATTCAAACGAAATCAGAGACCCCGCGACAGTATCACGCAGGATGCCATGCACCGGCTCAATACCCGGCAACGCCCCTGAACCGTCACATATCGCTTCCCCGCCACCACTCCCGATTATCCGCCGGCCTTCCTCCCCTATTCCCGCACGATATTCAAGGAGAGAACCGCCTGCATTGATTTCCCAACAATAATAAAAGGGAGCGGGGAAAAAACTATCCTTCGAACTCTGCGGTCTGATAAAAAATTCAAGACAATCATCCTCAAAAACCCGGCCTTTCGGCGGACGCTCTTTGAAGAAGGGGAACACCAAATAGACCGCTTCAATGAGAACAGAAAAACCATGCGGGGATGCTGCAAGGCGGAATTGAGTGGGTGAAGAGGCAGCATACAACGGCAGGGGACAGAGCACTTCATAAGGTCCGGAAACAGCCCCAGTGCGTGCGGGAATCTCATAATTCATCATAAAAATGACCTCTTTTTCAGTAAATAATTATATTATACAAAGTATTGACGGTTGTATAAACCCGTGTTATATTTTATATATCTAACGAGATCTTTCTTTACATTTTTTGAATGTGTCCGAATGCCTGATGTCTGCTTCTGTATCCTGCTCACTTTGTGCTTGATTCAGCATACCTCGCTTTTAGGTTTCCATTTAATAAATAAAGGCTAGACCGTTGATGTACCGCTTCTATGAGTGGTAGCACTAAGCAATTACCTGAAAACGGTAAAGGATTTTTCATGTCTCAGAAAATTTATGTAGGCAACATGAACTACGCGACCACCGAGGCCGCGCTCACCAGTCTCTTTGGCCAGTATGGCGAAGTTGTATCATCAAGCATCATCAAGGATCGCTATACACAGCAGTCAAAAGGTTTTGGATTCGTAGAAATGAGCGATGCTCAGGCAGCCGAAGCTGCAATCGCAACTCTGAACAACCAGGAATTCGAAGGTCGCCGACTCAGAGTAAATGTTGCAGAAAACAAACCCCGCGAGACACGACCAAGATTCAACAACGACCGCAACGGCGGCGGTGGATATAATAACGATCGCTACTAGTCAGCAGCGATATTAAGTTTATCTCATCCCGGATAAACTTGAAAAACCGGTTCATATGAGCCGGTTTTTTTTTAAGTTCCTCTACCTTCTTCATCAATTATTCGTTCTCCTACAGCAGCCGCTTCCCGGCACTTTCCCTCCGTCATTGACCATGCTATACTACTGCAATGATTACACAATCAGCGTTGCCTGCGTCATCAACGTTTGAAGCCTTTCTGGGATCCGATATTGACCGATGTGCTTTTATCTCTGCCTGGCTCCGCGCCCGGGAAATACCCCACTCAATCGTTGAACTGGCAGGAAAACAGCACATCGTGGTCCGCTTCGATTCCTCTTCATATAATCCCCTTTTTCGAATGAAAATTCTTGTGGCTCATTATGACCGCGCACCCGATACCCCCGGCGCAAACGACAATAGTGCCGCCTGTTT
>JAYVSC010000114.1:0-4859 GCA_043775705.1 Spirochaetales bacterium
CAGCGCAATCTGTACGGGAAACGACTCGCCTTATCGGCATGGATGGAAATCGTGGGCGAAAGCGGCCAACGAATGGTGTTCGAAACGGATGGTTCTTGGGAATCCTCCGCGTCACCGTGGTCGTGTGCGGAACTCTATCATGGCGAAGTATATGACGCACGACTGGAAGACTGCGAAGAATGGGAACCGGTCGAGGTTATCATGCCTCCCAAGGCTGTCATACTACCCCAAGAATGGCCTTCTGTTCGTCCTCAGGGGGAACTGTGGGGGCAGCCGATAAAGACCCCCGATGGTATGTCGGTCTTCGATTTTGGCCGGAATATTTCCGGAGTGGTGCGCATTGTCGCGCATGGCCCCCAGGGTAGCCGGATCGTCATCCGGCACGCCGAGACGCTTGACCGTTTTGGGAATGTCTATTACGGAAACCTGCGCAGTGCCAGGCAAACGATCGATTACACGCTTTCCGGGAAGGGTGCGGAGTCTTTTGCGCCGCAATTCTGCACTATGGGTTTTCGATATATAGTCGTCGAGCAAGGAATCGAGTTTCTCGATCAGACAAACCTTACGGCCGTTGTCTATCATTCCGATTTCGAGCCAGGAATGGAATTTGAGTGTTCGCATTCAGGGATTTCAAAACTTCACGAAAACATCTTGTGGGGTTGGAAAGGCAATGCCGTAGATGTTCCGACGGACTGTCCCCAGCGGGACGAACGCCTCGGATGGACGGGTGATGCTCAGGTATTCGCGTCGACCGCGCTGCGCCTGACCAAGTCGGATCTTTTTTTCAGGAAATGGCTGGGTGACCTTCGCTCCGATCAGCATCCCGATGGCGCGGTTCCGCTTGTCGTGCCGGATGTGCTTTCTCGATTTCGGCAACCAAAAAACGAACCGATCATGGGTCCCCCGCACACGGCAGCAGGCTGGAGCGATGCTGCCGTAGTCGTGCCCTGGGAAGTATACAGGGCTACGGGCGATGTCAGAGTTTTGCGGGAATCCTTTCAATCCATGCTGGCTTGGGTCAATCGGGTCCGGGATATTGCGGGTGAAAGACTTATTTGGAACCAAAGCCCCCAATTAGGCGACTGGCTCGCGCTGGATGCCAAGGAGGGGAGTTTCTTCGGTGCAACACCGACCGATCTCGTAGCGACGGCTTGTTTCGCCCGATCTGTAGAACTGGTCGCCAAGGCCGCTCGCGCATTGGGAAAAAACGGTATGGCTAAGGAATATCGGGTATTGCATGGTCGGATACTCAAAGCTTTCCAGGATGAGTTCCTGACCGCGAACGGCAGGGTGGCCGCTCCCACTCAGACGGCTCATGCGCTGATTCTGGCGTGGGAGTTGTGTCCCGGTTCGCACCGACAGCGTATCGTAGATGATTTGGCTTCTTTGCTTGGTCAGAATAATGGTCATTTGACTACCGGTTTCCTGGGTACGCCCGTATTGTGCGATGCGCTGTCCGGGGCGGGGCGTTCTGATTTGGCCTACGCCCTTCTGCTGAAGGAAGATTATCCTTCCTGGCTATACCAGGTAGGGCGGGGCGCCACGACTGTATGGGAGCATTGGGACGGGATGAAACCGGACGGTACTATGTGGAACCCCAAGATGAATTCCTTCAACCACTATGCCTATGGGGCAGTCGGTGACTGGATGTATCGGACCATTGGCGGTATCCGCCTGGATCCGGATGTTCCCGCGTATCGTCGAACGATACTTCGACCGAAACCCGAAGGCGGAATTACCTGGGCCAGGCACACAGTCGAGACCCCCTATGGAAGCCTGTCCATGAGCTGGGAAATAAACGGAGACATATTGAAGGTGCAAGCTATGGTTCCTCCGAACACGACTGCCTGCTTGATGCTCCCGGATGGCGAGAAGGAGCTTGGCGCGGGATCTTGGACCGAGGAGTGCATATGGCCGCAATGAGCGAGGAGCTGTTCACCAAAACCGAGGCCGCGATCGACCGCGAGGGAGGGAGACTATTCCTCAGTCCAGGCTTTCTTTCCATCGTTTTTAAGGAGAATAAACTATGAATTCGCAATCGGCGGCAATTGCCGCCAATGAGACACCTGAAGGGACAATCACCCTGTTTTCCTCGTTCAACGGCGATGACGGGTATTTCAATTGCCGGTATGTGCCGGATGTCGTCTACGCCACGCATTCTGGCCAGGACTTAAAACTTCAAATAATCATGCCGGCCTTTTATTCGGGTAAACTTCCCTTGGTGTTGTTTGTCCAAGGGTCGGCATGGAGGAAACAGGAGCTGTATGCGAACATTCCTAACCTTTGCAACATGGCAGCCCGCGGATATGTCATCGCAAGCGTGGAATATCGGGATACCGATACCGCAAAATTTCCCGCACAGGTGGAGGACGCGAAGGCTGCAATCCGTTTCATGCGGGCCAATGCGGACAAATACTGCGTGGACCCTTCGCGCGTCGCGATATGGGGGGATTCGTCCGGAGGTCATATAGCTTTGATGGTAGGCTTATCCGAAGGAAAATTCCTCACCGATGTGCATCCGGAACAGTCGGACCATGTTTCCGCGGTGATTGATTTTTATGGCATAACCGACATTCCTTCCTTAGGTCTGCACAATGACGTGTTGGATCATGATTCACCGGATTCCCCGGAGGCTCTGCTTATCGGCGGGGCAATTCCGGAAAATCGCCGAAAGGCAGAGCTGGCAAGCCCCAGTAACTGGATCTCTGATAATGACAGCGCTCCCATCTTGATGGTTCATGGTGACTGCGACGCGATAGTGCACGTCAGCCAGAGCATTCAATTTTACAAGGCATTAAAGAAAGCGGGAAAGCGAGTCGTTCTATGCAAAGTGGTCGGTGCCGATCATGGATTGGGGGTTTGGAACCGGGAAGTGTTGGATACCGTGCACAAGTTCCTTACAGCGACTCTGAAGGCGAAGGTAGCTGATACGCCATTGTTCCAGCATAAGGACTGATCCTGATATTTATTTGGGAAATGAATTCTCGCAGCATTTTTTTCCTGTAGTCATGTGACCAAACGGATCTGGTTTATACACAAAGATAGGAGTATTAAGGATGAAATTTCCCGCTGATTTTCTTTGGGGCGGAGCAACTGCCGCCAATCAAATTGAAGGGGCTTTTGATTCGGACGGGAAAGGTTTGTCGATTCAGGACGTATACCCACGGGGTCTGTTCGGTGAAATCACCGATGAACCGACGCCCGATAATTTAAAATTGGTCGGTATTGATTTTTACCATCGGTATCCCGACGATATCAAGCTGCTTTCAGAAATGGGCTTCAAGGTCTTTCGAATGTCGATTGCATGGTCCCGGATATTCCCAAAAGGGGACGAGTCTATTCCGAATGAAGCGGGATTGGCATTCTATGACCGCGTGTTCGACGAATTGGCAAAATACGGCATCGAACCGTTGGTGACGCTGTCACACTATGAGACGCCTCTGCATTTGGCGAAAACGTACGATGGGTGGCGTGACCGGCGGATGGTAGAGTTCTTCGAGCGTTATGCCGTTACCGTATTCAGGCGATATAAAAAAAAGGTTAAATATTGGCTGACTTTTAACGAGATTAACACAGTGCTCCATTCGCCATTCATGAGTGCCGGCATCTACACCGATATGGCCCTGCTGAGCGAACAGGATCTGTATCAGGCCATGCACCATGAGTTCGTCGCCAGCGCCCGGGCCGTAAAAGCCTGCCATGAGATTATTCCCGGAGCTAAAATCGGATGTATGGTCATAGCTCTCCCCGTTTATCCCCTGACCCCGAATCCGGCCGATATTCTGGCGGCCCGTGAAACCGACGATAAAAACCTGCAGTTTTCTGATGTGCAGGCACGGGGGGCTTACCCCGCCAAGGCTCTTCGGTTTTTGGAGAAGAAAGGAATTACCCTAGACCTCCGCCCCGGTGACGCGGAGGTGTTGCGCAATACCGTTGATTTCATCTCGTTTAGCTATTACATGAGTATATGCGCATGCGCGGACCCGACGGTTGCGAAGGGGAAAGGCAACATACTCGGCGGCGTGCCGAATCCATATCTCAATGCCTCGGAGTGGGGGTGGCAGATAGATCCCCAAGGTTTACGCCATGTTCTAAACACACTCTATGACCGCTACCAGAAACCATTGTTTGTCGTTGAAAACGGGCTTGGGGCCAATGACGTGTTGGTCGACGACGTCAACGGAGGAAAGACCGTCCATGACGAATATCGCATCTCCTATTTGAACGACCATATTTGGGAAATGGGTCGGGCTATCGAAGACGGCGTTGAATTGATCGGCTATACGGCTTGGGGGTGCATCGATCTGATCAGCGCCGGAACCGCGGAAATGAAAAAGCGGTATGGATTCATCTATGTTGACCGCAACAATGACGGGTCGGGCAGTCTGGCCCGCTACAAGAAAAAAAGCTTCGGTTGGTACCAAAAGGTAATCGCAAGCCAAGGTGCTTCATTACAAGATCCGGACGCCAAATAAATAAAATCCATACAGTCAAAGGAGGGTCTCATGAATTGCCTGGTTATTGATTTCGGCGGCACGTACACAAAATATTGCTTGATGGATGGCAATGCGTCTATCAGCGAAAAAAACGAACAGCCTTCTCCCCTTGTCGGGATTGAGGCTTTTACGGCATTCATCAAGAACTTGTACGAGATACACAAGTCGCGAATAGAGGGCATTGCCATCAGTATTCCCGGAATGATCGACATCAAGACCGGTTTGCATAAGGGCGGCGGTGCCTATATGGACCTCTGGGGCAAGAATTTGTATGAGTTGATCGGTTCGGTCACCCCATTGCCCTTTGTCGTGGAAAACGACGGCAAGTGCGGGGCCATGGCGGAAGTCTGGAAAGGCAGCCTC
>JAYVSC010000115.1:0-20562 GCA_043775705.1 Spirochaetales bacterium
GGCATCCTGCCCTACCTTACAATACGGCAGGAAACCCTCGACAATGTCAAGGAATACCCCCATACGATAAACCTACTGGTTCTGGAAGACGTGAGCGAGCGCGAAATACTCAAGGCGATAGCCCCGATCGGATGGGAACAACCCCGTGACGTCGACGGATGCTCCTCGAACTGCATGCTCAATGTCGTCAATAATTATGTCCACGAAAAAAAATACCATTTCAACCCATATGAACTCGAACTCAGCCACCTTATACGAAAAGGACAGCTCGCCCGTGAAGAAGCCCTTTCAAAAGTACTTGATCAGTCGCCGGAGCATCTCGATTCCATACTTGCTGAACTCGGATTGAGCCGGGACATGTTCGAGAAGCCGCAGGTTCAGGAACACATCCGATGAGCGACGAGATGGAAAAAGTCGCGATAATCGGCATGTCCGGCGCTTTCCCGGGAGCCCGGAATATCGGTGAATTGTGGGCACTCCTATGCCAAGGCCGTGACGGAATATCGACGCTGAGCAGGGAAGAACTTGTTAAAAATGGAGAGTCAAGCGAACTGATAGACAATCCCGAATATATTCCGAGAGGCGGTTTCCTTGAAGACGCGGAATATTTCGACAATTCCTTTTTCGGCGTTTCTCCCTCAGAGGCGCTCGCCATGGATCCGCAGCAACGACTCTTCCTTCAGCACAGCTACCTGGCCATGGAAGATGCCGGCTATATTCCCGGAAACAGCAACAAACCCGTCGGGGTCTTCGCGGGTGAAGCCGCAACCCAATACTGGTTCCTCCTTAAAAACGGACCCCAATCCCGCTCGCTCGAAGACTTCCGCCTAATGCTTGGAAACGAAAAGGATTTTATCGCGACGCGCACTTCATACAAGCTGAACCTGAAAGGGCCCAGCTTCAATATCCAGTCAGCCTGCTCGACGAGTCTCGCGACTGTTGCCTTTGCCTGCCAGTCCCTCCTGACCTGGGGCTGCGACCTCGCCCTCGCAGGCGGCGTGATGCTCACCGCGCCCAGGAAACGGGGCTATCTTGCCTACGAGGGGATGATCTTTTCACCTACGGGCTCCTGCCGGCCCTTTGATGCACGCGCAGACGGAACCATCTTCGGCGAGGGTATCGGAGTTGTCTGCCTGAAACGACTCTCCGAGGCGATTTCTGATGGGGATACTATTTACGCGGTCATTAATTCAGTCAGCATGAATAACGACGGGGCCGATAAAATCGGCTTCACCGCGCCGAGCGTCAATGGTCAGGTTGAGGCAATCCAAATGGCCCAGGCAATGGCCGAGGTCCATCCCGACGATATTGAATTCGTTGAAACCCATGGAACAGCAACCCCTCTCGGTGATCCGATTGAAATTCAAGCCCTGAAAAACGCGTTTCGCGGTGAAGCCACACGTTCCGCATACTGCTACCTCGGTTCCATCAAGGCGAACATCGGGCATCTCGATGTCGCCGCAGGCGTTGCATCCCTGATTAAAACAGCTCTTGTCCTGAAGACGGGAATCATCCCGCCGTTAGCCAATTTTAATAGCCTGAATCCGCACCTTGATCTTGACTCATCCCCTTTCAGGATAAATACGATACCGGTAGTCTGGCCGAAACGCAACGGAAAACGCATCGCGGGACTCAGCTCGTTCGGAATAGGCGGCACAAACCTGCATGCAATTCTCGAAAGTCCACCCGAGAGCGAGCCGAGAGTTGATGCAGAAAAAAAAGGGAGTCCCCTTTTACTTGGGGCAAAAACAGCTGAATCGCTTGAAGAGTACATAAAAGCGGTATCGGTTTTTCTGAATGCGAATCCCTCTGTTCCTGCCGAATTCCTTGCCGATAAACTAATGAAAACCCGCCATGATTTCCCCTGGCGGCAAGGCTTTTTTTTCACGACCCGCGACGGACTGCTTCAGGATCTCTCAAAATCCTTTACGGCAGGAAATGCCGTCATACCCGGAAAAACAATGTTTATGTTTCCGGGCCAGGGCGCCCAGTTCTCGGGCATGGCACACGCCTTCTACGGTAATCTTGAGGTTTTCACGCAATGGGTTGATAAAGGGGTTGCTTTGGCTGAATCCCTAGGCTGCGGGAATCTCCGCGCCTACCTTCTCGAGGACGGTTTTGAGGCCGAGATCGCACATACAGAAACAACACAGCCCTTATTATATATCATTGAATATGCCCTGGCAAAACAACTTGTGGAAGAGGGTATTGAACCCGCAGCCGTAGCGGGACACAGCATCGGCGAATATGCGGCTGCGGCCCTAGCCGGAGCCATGAGTTTTGAGGATGGTTTGCGTCTGGTCCGAATGCGCGGATACTGGATGGAAAGAGCGGAGCCGGGTGCGATGCTCGCACTTGCGATGTCAGGGGAAGAAGGGGCCGAATTCGTTCATGAAGGGCTTTCCATCTCCGTCCGGAATACAGAAAACCAAATTGTACTTTCCGGCTCTATCGGATGTATAGAAAAGCTTGAACTCATTCTTAAAAGCCGCGAAATAAAATATACCCGTCTCAAGACAAGTCATGCTTTTCATTCTCCGCTCATGGATACCATCCTTGCCGATTTTGCCGCGGAGGTGAGAAAAACTCATTTTTCGCCCCTGCGAATTCCCTTCCTCAGCAATCTTGACGGCGCTTGGCTCGAAGGGTCCGTTGACTGGAACGAGTACTGGATTACCCAGCTCCGGCAGCCGGTCCGGTTTGACCTTGGTCTCCGTGAAATCGAAAAGGCAGGAAACCTGCATATCATAGAGGCAGGCCCGGGGAGAACTCTGACCGGATTCATCCGTTCGAGCATCCCGGATCGCACCGATGTGTTTCCTATCCTCCCCAATGCCCGAACAGATATTATCTTTTTCGAAAAAAGCCTCGTCCAGTTTTGGGAACAGGGGATAGAAATAAAATGGAAAAACAGTCCGAAACGGCCGTGCGATCTGGTATTATTTCCAGGCTATCCTTTCGCAAAAAATCGTTTTTGGCCAAAAGGAAATCCAGAAAGGGAATCAACCGTCACTTTAATAAATGACACCCCGGACTATACCGCTGAAAAGAACCTTCCCTTCTCGAATGACGCAGCCCAGTCCATCCGCGATCTCTGGCGTGGAATTCTTGGAAACAGGGAGTTTGACGACGATACCAATTTTTTCCTGTGCGGCGGAGATTCATTTTCGGGTATTCAGCTCGTGGAAAAACTAAAAAGACAGCTGAACATTGAAATACATATCAAAGATTTTATTCAATCACCTACAATCACGGGTATTATGAAACTCAGGCACGAAAAGCCTTCCCTCCCATCAAGTGGGAAATATCTTTTTCCAATCCAGACGAGTGGGGATTCACCTGCGCTTTTTCTGGTCGCCGGCGCACATGAAAACCGATACCTAAATCCTGACTCCAATAACAATAGCTACGAAGAAGATTTTTTCAGGTATTTCAGCAACATGATCTCGACCCTCGGTGACCGTCAACCCCTGTATGGGTTCCGCCCCAAGGGGCTTGTCCTGCAGGAGCATCTGCATTCATCCGTAGAATGTATGGCATCCGCATATATCGAAGCCATGAAGCAAATTCAGGGCAAAGGGCCATATTATCTTGCAGGCGAATGCGTCGGCGGCATTGTCGCTTATGAAATGGCCTGCCAGCTGGAACGAAAAGGCGAGACCGTCGCCCAGCTTATTCTTCTCGACACCCCGAGGCCGTCAAGGTGGGTGTCATTCAGGGAAGACAGTATTTATCTGCGCCATCTCACCGCGAAAATAGTACGCCTGACAGTTAAACGGATTATGTCCGCAGAAATATCGAGCCTTACATCCAGGTTACTCCCCTGGATGAACCTTATAGGAGCACTCTGTTTTCCGGTTACCAGAAGTGCCCGCATCCGCCGCCGGGGGTTTCTCGGAAGTCTCCTATACCAGCACATACTTCTCAGCTATAATCCCGCTCGTTATAACGGTCGTGTCACCTATATCATCAATGAGGCATGGAATAAGAAACACTTCATGATGGGATGGAAAAGGAATTTAGGAAGCACTGTGTGCGTATTTGAAGTTCCCGGAACCCATGAAACCAGACTGAAAAAATCGGGCGAGAAAATCGGATTGCTGATACGGCATTTAATGAATGAAAAGTAGGTTATCCTTTCCGTTATTGGTCGTCTTACCGGAAGAAGGATTGCTCCTTCCACCTGAGAACCGGCATTAAACCGGATACAGGATCAAACCATTCCCGGTACAAGTCAAATCCGCTCCCTTCGTTAACAATAGAGCGAGTCAACGGGGTTTCGTTTAATCCAGGAAGCATTCTGGCGGTAACCATAAAATGCCCGGTTTTACCTGTCCTAAAAATAATATGACCGGGAGACTGCTGAAATGGCAATACCTTAAATGCCGGAGCCATGGCAAGAGATGAAGACAAGCCCTCGCCAGTAGCTTTTAAATACGCCTCTTTCTGCACAAAGAGCGAGAGGAACCGAAGCCAGGAATCAGGATATAAAGCTGATGAAATCCACTCGAACTCTTCCTTTAAAAAATACAGACGGGCAATTTCGGCAAAATCTTCCATGGAACGGTTGATATTCTCTACATCGATTCCGACCCTTCTGCCGGAAGTTACCGCCAAACCGATGCAACCGCTTGTATGAGACCAGTTAAAGTTGATATTGGAGCCCTGTAGATAGGGCTTTCCATTTTCCTCAAATGAAAAACAAAGTTCATCGGGTTGAACACAGGAAAAAAACGAGAGAACGGAACGCGCGAGAATGCGGCTCAGACACCAGGATGTACAGGCCTCTAAACTGGTAAACTGATCCATTCTTTTTATTTCCGCGGATGACCAGACTGAAAGCTCACATAGAACCCGCATGGGCAGACTCGCTTCATGTTCAAGGATAAAAATTATCGCATTTGATGAATCCAGTGTCGTCAAGTAGTGCCCCCCCCCTCTCTCTTTTCGCCTACGGCAGGGACTGGGAAAAAAGCCATTCGATTACATCCCCGTTTACAAAGGGAAGCTTCACAATATCATGTCCGATATCCGGATATTCCGTTTTCTTTACCAGTTCTTTTCCGCCGACAACAAGAGAAGACGTGAGCATTTTGTGCCCTTCGATATATCCCTCGCTTTGTATTTCAGTCTCACCCTGATATGCGTTTTTAAGGAAAGAATATGCCTGCCTGGTAGTTTCCATGCGGATGGGCAAATCCAATAATCCCTGATGCAGCCATATCCTGGTATGCATAACAATTGCACCATCGAGTCTTGTCTGGCTTTGACCCGTCAGACGGACAATCCCTGCGAATAAACGACCGTTCGATTCATGCATTGAATTGGCCAGAGAATAGGTTGCAGGCCCACCCATCGAATAACCGATCACATATATGCGTTTCTGATCGATGGGGTATGTACGGATTGTCTTCTCGATAAGACGGACAAGAACTTCAGTATTCCAGCTTCCTTCGGTCAGAGGCACCAGAACGAAAGAAGGATGAGCGCTCAGGAAAGAGGTCGCTGCTTTGCTCGGGGGCAGGCCTTTTCGGGTATAACCCGCATAATCCAGATATGAAATATCGGCACCGTTTCCTGAACCATGAAGAAAAACCAGGAGTGGATATTTTGTATCAGTTCCGGTATTTGCGCTTGACTCCGGTTTACACAGGTAATAATTACCGAAAAAAACATAGTTAAAATTGCTTGAAGAGGACCGGAGCATATTAGTTATCTCCCGAAAGTAACCGGCGAAAAAAATAAAACTGATCAAGAGCACAGGCAGAAAAATATAAACTATTCTCTTTTTTCCTGTCATCATTCATTACTCTTCTTTATCAACATGGGAGGCGTTTAGTTTTGCCTTCATTTTTCCAATAGGGGAGGACAGCCATTTTCTTGTAAAAATACCGAATGCAAATCCGGACAAATCGGCCATACCGTCTGCGAGGTCAAATGATCTCCCTTCAATAAAAAGTTGAACGGCTTCGGTTAAAAATGAAAACGCCAGACCGAGCAAAAAAGCCGCAATGAAATCCCGTTTTGTGAAAATCCCGAAATCGGCATGAAGAACTACGGCCAGACACATAAACATCAGCATATGCACCAGTTTATCGACACCGAAGTAATTTCCGGGAAGCTGTTGAATGATTCTTCCGGGAAGGGTCACCGCAACGAGTATTAACACGATTACGGCAGCCGATAAAAAAGGAAAGCGATTTTTCATGAGACTTTGTTGATGCTTCCCAATGTTGGTACGTTCACCGAAGGCTCACCTGCCTCGGAACCAGTACGGAAGGCATCCACCTGATGGTTAAACTTGACGAGCACTGCATCAAAAATCATCTGCATGATTGCCAACGGGGTTCTGATGATAATCAGTATGTCGCCCCACAAGTTAATATTCTTGCAATAGGTAATATCGAGGCGGATCATCTGCTTAAAAGTCAGTTTGTTTTTGCCGCTTACCTGCCACAGTCCAGAAAGCCCTGGCAATGTATCAAAGCGATGAGTATGCCATCGTAGATATTCCTGGGCCTCATAGGGAATGCACGGGCGCGGGCCTACCAGGCTCATGTCGCCGATTATTATATTCCAAAGCTGGGGTAACTCATCAATGCAGCTTTTCCGAAGCACTTTACCGCCAATGATAATTCGAGGATCGAGGTTATCCAGCTTTTCCATGGGAACGTCACCGTCGACAATAAAGCTCTTTGCATGTTTTCCATGAAAACTCTGATTGTTGTCAAATTTCATTGTGCGCAGTTTCCAAAATGTAAACGGGATGCCCTTATATCCAATACGGATTTGCTTGAAAAATACCGGACCTGGGGAGACGAGCTTGATAAATATACCCGAAAATAAAAGTATCGGTGCAGTTAACACCAATAATACCATTGCCCCGGAAATGTCCAGGATTCTTTTCCAAACGGGTATTTTATTTACAAATAAAAATTCAATATTATTTTTTATCGAGTTGCCGCTGCTTCCCGTCAAATTGGAGGCTTCCTGATTGATTCCGCCCGTCAGCCAATGTTCGGGATAGGAATAAATATCACAGGCAACACTGTTTTCATGAATTTTATCAAGCTCTGCCAGCATTTTTCTGCCGAATGTTTCGGCGCCCTGTTTTTTAGTTTCAGGCAAAAGGACTACAATCTGTCCCTGTTCATTCCAGCCTATGCAGTCGATAGCCCGGGTAAATCGGGATATATGGTTAATCATTTTTTTCAGGCTTTCTTGTTTGTGAAAGGTAGGCTTAAAGGCGGCCACAGAAAAATCGCTGGAATTCCGGTCCGCTCTGATTCTTTCATATCTGATCAGAGCCTTAAATTCCATTGGAGAAAAAACATTTACCTCGTTTGACGGAATCATGCTGAATGCGTTCAAATTTTTAGTAGCCTCTTTTCTCTTTGCCATATTCTTATCCTCCGCCCGCGTATCAGGCATTATTAACTGAACAATCCAATCCGTCCTCATAATCAAATGGAACAATTGAATATTTTTTATCAAATTCGATAACAATTCCGTCTGTTCGTGAACGTATCACTGAACCGTCGATTTTAAGCGTTACCATACTTGAAGAACCGAAAAACTCCTTAAGTTTCCCAATTGTCAACGTTAATTCAAGATGGACCTTTTGCATCGGTTTCAAAGGCATCTGGCAGGAGTGAATTAGAACCCCTGCCGAGGAAATATCCTTACTGTAGGACTGAAAAAAGGTAGGGTTGGTTTCATCCCTGCACACAATTTTGATAGGTGCAGTCAATGAATATCTTTCCTGTTGTCTTTTCTCCGGCTTACCCATGATGAGATCTTAATATAGGAAAACAGGACCGTAAATACGTGGTGAGCATGAATTTTTTGGAGATTTTAGCGAAATAAAGTATTAGCATCAGCAAATCAATCTATTACTAATCTACAACTTTAGTATGAAGTATTAGAGATTTGCAGCGGCCCACAACGCAGCCTGGAGACGGTTTTCGACCTTAATTTTTTTAAAAATATTATAAAGATGAGTTTTTACCGTATTTGTCGTGATAAATACCTTATTCGCAATTTCTTCATTGGATGAGCCCATACTCAGCAAGGACAATATTTCAATTTCACGGGCGGTCAAAGCAGTCTTTTCTTCAATAGCAACTTGCTTTTCCTTAAAACTGTCGAAAACGACTTTTAGAAGGATATCGCGGGAAATCCAAAACTCCCCATTTAAAATTGTACGGATACCCTTCAGAAAAATCTCAAAATGATCTTCCTTGTAAAAGAAACCGCGAATATTTCGGGAGAGGGCCTTTTTTTCTACTCCCGCATTTTCTTTGAGATTAAAAAGTGAGATATAGCAGTCAGAAAGGCTTTCATTCATTGCGATACTCTTCAGGATTTCTTCAAAACTCTGATCTTCGGTGTCTATGAGGATAAGTTTCTTGATTTTCGGGTCATTGGGAACACCGTTCTGATTTGGAGAAAAGGAATTGAGCTCTCTGTCAAAGATCAGGCATTCACTCATAAGTTCTTTTTTGATAACATAGGAAAGAAATTCATTTTGAAGAGTCAGGGGACCAATTATCAAAATTTTAGAATTACTATAATCAAAACTATCGGTAGCCATATTAGTAATCCCCAAAATATACAAGGATCAAGTCCTTACAGGAAAGACCTGGAGACGACACATTATTTCAATAGTCGATAAAAACCCTTGGCATGATTCATATTAGCAGATTAAAAAAAAAAAATGCTACGCTCAAGGATACCTGTGTATTCTATACTATTTGTTTCTATTAATAGAATAGCAGGAATACATTTTTTTTTAGTAAACCGCTACCCTCATTGCTCTGGAGCAGCAGGAAAAAGGCCGGATTACAGATGCGTGCCATCACTTTTTCCTGTCTTTTTCAGTCTTTCAAATAAAAAAATTATCAGCTTCTACTTTTTTCGCTCTATAATCATAATTATATACGATAAAAAAGCCAAACGTCAAGATTTCTATTATAAAACTGCTTTGAGGGTTTATTTTTCAAATGTGATATACTAACTATCATGTTCAGAGTTTTTATAAAGTCGAAAGCATAGACTGGGAAACGATTACAAATTTGTAATAATTTCCGGATTTTGAAAAAAATACCCGAAGGATATTGTTCTATAAAGGATAAATACAAGACTTAATTTCTTTTCCTGTATAGAAATAGCAAATAAAAGCCTGATCTTATAAAATGGCACGATAAATGCTTATATATTTATGAATTTAATCCCGTACATGAATATACGGGAAAATGTACCCGTACTCTTTTGTACTGATTTACACCTCTTAAAAGGAAATGAAATGAAAAAGTTACTGACCCTTGTTCTGTGTACAATGCTCGCCGCTTCCTGTTCCGTTTCCGTCTTTACGCCGGATACGCATATCATCAAATTCAATCTGAATTATTCCAGTACCTTCACTATTCCCGCCGATCAAAAGCTGAATGCAGGAGAGAAAGTTGTCGCGCCGACCGTACCTGCAAGAACCGGGTATATCTTTAACGGCTGGTTTCGCGAGACCGCATGTACATCGGAATGGATTTTTAGCACGGACACTGTTCAAACCGATCAAACGCTCTATGCCAAATGGACTGTCGTCATCCCGCCTTCTTCTTTCATGGTCACATTTAATCTCAATTACACAGGTGCAACCGGCGCTCCCCCCATGCAGACTATCGCTGCGGGAGGCCTTGCCTCGGTGCCGGTCGCCCCTGTTCGCACCGGATTTTCTTTCGGCGCATGGTACAGAGAAGACGCCTGTACATCGGTTTGGACTTTCGCTTCGGATACGATAACCGCGTCAACTACCCTGTACGCCAAATGGACAGCCGCCATTCCGCCTTCTTCCTTCACTGTTTCCTTTAACCTCAACTATCCCGGCGCTACCGGCGCTCCCCCAACTCAAACGGTTGCTTCCGGTGCCCATGCAGTCCAGCCAACAGCCCCCGCCCGTTTGGGTTATACCTTCGGCGCATGGTACCGGGAAGTCGCCTGTATAATCGCATGGAATTTTTCGGTGGACACACTGACGTCAAAGAGGACATTGTACGCAAAATGGAATTCCGTCACCCCTCCTTCAGGTCCGCAAATAATTGCCGACCACACCATTGTCGACCGGTATGCTGCTATCCCCCAGTCGTATATCAACATCGTAAAAAGCTGGCTTGTGGATATCGCCGGGGAATCCCACTCGAGCGGCTACAGGATCGGAATAAATCTGCTTGAAACTATAGACAGCAAATTTGCGGTTCAGACGTTTGACGGAAGCGTACCTGCCGCCACATCGGCGAACCTCCGGCTCGGGCGACACGGCGCAGTCGGGGAAGAAGATTTTTATACCAATACCACCGCAATAGCGGATATAAAACAGCTGATGACGAATCAAAAGACGGCCGGCAATCCCCTTTCAGTCCTGGGTTTCGGCTGGTGCTGGGACATGACCTGGACGAATGCGCCGGACGGGACAATCGATCCGGTGTATGACGTTCGATGGGCCGGTTCAAGCGCGGGCGGGCCCCAAGGCAACCTGGTATGGGGTCTTGATGCCGGAGACCAGACACAGACCGGTAATTCGGTCTGTATGGACACCTATCTGAATGCGGTTATGTCCTACATTGCCTACTGTACAACCAACGCCATATCGACCAGGGTAATCTTTACTACAGGCCCCGTCGACGGCAACGGTGGAACCGAAAATGGTTTCCAGCGCGAGATAAAGCACGATTACATCCGTGCCTTTGTGACAAGTCACCCGGAGACGGTTTTGTTCGATTATGCGGACATTCTCTGCTGGAATGACGGCGGAGTAAAAAATACTGACGCATGGAATGACGGCGGCGTCAACCGAACGCATGCGCAGATACATGCGGACAACATGAAAGACTATGATGCGTCCTGGAATATGATTGCCTCGGTTGAGGATGGAGATCATATTGGCGAAGTCGGCACACTGCGCCTGGCAAAGGCTATGTGGTGGATGCTCGCGCGCATGGCAGGCTGGGACGGAGCGAGTCTGTAATGAAAACAACCGGAGGTACATTAAAAATGAATATGTCGAATAAGGATTCCATTATGAAAAAATGCATCTCACTTGTCGTTTTTACGATCTTTGTCTCTGCCTGCTCTTTGTCAGGCACAAAAGACGAACCCCCACCGGCGTCTCCCGGGGTTCCAACGTCCGCAGGCTCCCCTGCGTCGGTCCCTTCCTTCGAGGAAAATTTCACCGGGGCGCTTGATACCTCGGTATGGCAGGTGGCAACCTGGGCGGAACAGGGAGGAAAAACGTCCGTGGACCGCTGTTTTACGAAAGACGGTAATTTGAATTTGCTTTTCGTAAACGACCCGAGCCTTACGCCTGCCTACCGATGCTCGGCCCTTCAGACCAAACAAACATTTCTCTACGGTCTCTGGGAAGCACGGCTCAAACCCTCATCGGTAAGCGGAGTCCTCAACTCATTCTTCACGATAGACTGGGGTGCAGGCGGAAGCGGAACAAAACAGGAAATCGATATCGAGTTCCTGACCTGGACCTTTGCTCCGGGCAAGGGAAAAATTCATTTCGCGGTCCATGCGGCGGGCCTTACCAGCTTTAACCTGAATCCCGACATCGAGCTCGGCTTCGATCCCTCGGCGGATTTCCATATCTACAGCATAGATGTCACTTCCTCCTATATTCAGTGGAAAGCCGACGGAAAGGTGCTCTACACCTACACCTTCGCGGGGAACGCGATCGCGATCAATTCGCCCTATCAGCTCAAACTGAATTCATGGACAAATACCGGCTGGATTAAGGGGCCTCCGGAGAAGAACGTGACCGCAACCTACCTGATCGACTGGATCAAGTTTTACCCGCGCTGATACTGAAACAAGAAAACGTGCACAAAAAATAATAAGCAAAGCAATTACTTGTTCGCGATACATGTTTTCCGGGAGGAGTTGTATATGAAGAAGGTTTTTTCCATCGTCGCTTTTGTATTGCTCATTACATCCTGTTCCGTCTCGCTGTTTACGCCATCCTCGTTTGTCGTTAAATTTGACCTCAATTACGCGGGTGCGATGAATGGGCCATCCGATCAGACAGTGAAGGCGGGTGAAAAACTCGCTGTCCCTGTATCCCCTTCAAGATCCGCCTTTTCTTTCGGCGGCTGGTTTCGCGAGGCTCTCTGTGCAACAGAGTGGAATTTCAATACCGATACAGTAAGTGCAGATCAAACACTGTATGCCAAATGGACTGCCGTCGTTATACCGCCTATGTCGTACACAGTAACCTTCAACCTTAATTATGCAGGCTTTTCCGGAGGCCCGTCGTCGCAAACCATAACGTCCGGCAGCTTTGCCTCCCTGCCGCCCGCCCCGTTGCACACAGGCTATACCTTCGATGCCTGGTACCAGGAGGCTGTGTGCGCATCGGAATGGAATTTTACAGTTAATAGGGTAACCGCCGATACAACGCTCTTTGCGAGATGGACTGCCGTTGGCGGGCCCGTACCTTCCTTCGAAGAGAATTTTTCCGGTCCTCTTAATTCCGCCATATGGCAGGTAGCCGGCTGGCAGGAACACGGGGGACAAACATCACCAGAGCGTTGTTTTACGAAAGATGGTTACTTGAACATGATTTTTATCAATGATCCAAGCCTGACTCCCGCTTTCCGTAGCGCGGCCCTGCAAACCAAACAATCCTTCCTATACGGTCTTTGGGAAACCCGGCTTAAACCGACTTCCGTACCCGGAATCCTTAATTCATTCTATACAATTGATTGGAATGACGGAAATGGAACCAAGCAGGAAATCGATATCGAATTCCTGACATATACATTCGGCCCGGGGAAGGGAAAGATTCACTTTGCAGTTCATGCCTCGGGCCTTACCAGCTTTAACCTGAATCCCGACATCGAGCTGGGATTCAATCCCTCGGATGATTTCCATGTGTACGGCTATGACATCACACCCGAGCGTATTCAATGGAAGGTGGATGGAAAGGTTCTCTATACCTATACATACGCAGGGAACGACATTACCATAAACTCGCCCTACCAGCTGAAGCTGAATGTATGGTCAGCCACCGGATGGGTTAATGGCCCCCCCCCGGCCAATACAACAGCCACCTACCAGATTGACTGGATCAAATTTTACGCACACTAATACTGATTACTTGAAGGATTGTTAATCCCGGAGAGAGCGCACAAGCCTCAGGCGAAATGCGCTGCCTTCATTTCCGCGTATAGTTTTGCTATTCGGCGAGCTTCGCGTAGATTTCCTCAAATTGTCCACCGATATCAGTGAAGGCGCGGAGTACCGCCGGGTCAAAATGGGAAGGTTCCGTACGCCCGTCTCCGCCGCACAGTATCCGGTACGATGTATAATGATCGAAGGCGTTTTTATACACCCGTTTGGCCCGGAGTGCGTCATACTGGTCGGCGATGGAGATAATCCGCCCGACGAGGGGAATTTTTTCACCCTTCAGTCCGGCGGGATATCCGCTTCCGTCCCATTTTTCATGATGGGTCAGTGCAACGGTCAACCCGGAGGTCAGCCGGAGATGATTGCCTATGATGCGGGCGCCGAGCAAGGGATGGGTTTTTATGATGGTGAATTCCTCATCGGTAAGCTTTCCGGGCTTTTAAGGTATTCCTCTTGCTTTTCATTCATCGCACCGAAAAATTTATCCTGCAGCACTTCCGTAAAGCCGATGATCGAATTGAGCGGCGTGCGCAGTTCATGGGACATATTGGACAGGAAATTCGTTTTTCTCGCGGTTTGCAGCCTCCGCGGTCCTGCATGCGAGCCTCTCCGTCTCCGCATATTTCTTTTCGCTGATATCGGTAGAAAGAATCAACACCTCATCATTTGACGGCTGCAGGCTGAGCTCGAACTACTTGATCGTACCGTCGGGAAAGACCACTTTATTTTCCATCGTCTTCGGCTTTCTGAGGGACAGGCAATCGCGGACGGCGGAGAATAATTCTTCAGACTCCGGACCCTGAGACGTTTCCCTCATCGTCCTGCCCTGCAGCTCGTACTGGGTGCGCCTGGCGTGGGCAGCCGCGACCTTGTTTACAAATACGTAGCGGCCCTCACGGCCGAGAATATTTTCCAGTATTGAAACAACGCAAACCGCACCTGCCAATGCCGCACCAAACCTGGAGATAATTTTATTTTGATTGTTTTTCTGTGCGGGCTTTTAAAAATACAAGGGCTATTCCCGCAAGGATCAGGACGGCTGCACCATTCGAACTTACCATGTTCCATCCGGCGGTGACGGTGCATCCGGCGATGATTCCTCCGGGGACCGCCGCAAGACCCGCAGTCCGCGTCAGGGTATTCAAATTTTTCATTTTTATCCCTTCGGTTACAGGGCTGCTTTGGAGTATGCCTTTATAAGTAAGAAGATACGTCTTTTCGCGCGAAAGTCAAAGAACAAAACAAATGTCGCTTATTTGAATTGACAATTTGTCCTCTTCAATGCATATTTTAAACTGTATACCAAAAAGGAGACCTACATGAAATTGAGAAAAATCCGGATTCTGCTGATGCTGTCTGCCGTGTTTTCCCTTATGTCCTGCGCAAGCAGTCCTAAGAGTGCCCCGGCTGCTTCCGGTCCCGTTCTTCCCGATTCCCTCGTGAAGGCCCGAAAAGCTGCTGATGATTCCCGTGCGAAGGCACTTGAGATAAAGGCGAACGTTGCCGCAAAAGCCGTGTTTGATCAGGGCGAGAGCGGCTATGCGGCGGCGGCGGCCCTTTCCGACAAGGCAGAATACGACAAGGCCGCTTCCGGCTTTAGCGAATCTGATTCACTTTTCAAAAAAGCACTCGAAGAAGCAACCCAGAAAAGAAAGGCCGCGCTCGAATCGCTGGGAAAAGCCGATACAGACCGAAAGACAGCCGAGCAAGCGCTGGTCGACGCAGCCAATGCCGAAAAGGGAGAATTAAATTGATGAATAAAAAACTGATTTGCGTCCTCCTGACGGGAGCGCTCGCGCTGTCCCTTGCGGCGGCCCAGAATTTTTCAAACAACGATTACCAGAAAGCGGGCATGGCGTTCGAGAAACAGGCGAACGAGGCTATGACTGCCGGTGACTATGAAAAGGCTTCCGAACTCGCAAAAAGCGCGAGCATCGAGTACCAAAAAAGCCTCGACTTCGCCAATGTGCAAACCTTAAAATTCAAGGCGGCCAATGCGATCACGATGGCACAAAACGGCATTGACATGGTTACCGGTTCGACCAACGCAAAAAAATTCACGAAAGAAATCGTAAAGGCAAAAGACCTGCTGAAGGAAGCGAAAACACTGTTTGCAGCAGGAACCTGGATTGACAGCCGGACAAAAGCACAGGAATCGCTCGCTGTAATCCAGTCGATCACCGGAACGGCCGTAGCGGTAAAGGATAATTCATCGATTACGCTTCCCAAATACTATGTGGTAGTAGGCAGATCGGTGAACACCGACTGCTACTGGAATATCGCGAAAATGCCGGAGGTCTACGGAAATCCGCATCTTTGGAATCGGCTCTACCAGGCAAATAAAATCAAAATGAAAAACCCGGAAAATCCTGGCCTTATCTATCCGGGAATGATCATCGAAATCCCGTCCCTCGGTACTGAAAAAAGAGACGGTACCTACGAGACAGGCAAGGTGTATCCCAAACTCCCCGAATAAGGGCTGTCAGCTGACGGACTGAATAAACGCACATCAAGACGTAAAAAAAACCTTCCTGCGTACAAAACGCGGAAGGTTTTTTTTGTCTCGCGATAATTTATTGCGGCCGGGAAAAACCCCGCGCTTAAAAACAACGTGTGCACTATTACCGGATGATCTATTCCAGAGCTATGTCGGCGATGCGGACAAGACCGGGATGATATTTTATCCCGTCGATTTCCACGCGGTTCTTAAACATTTCGTCAAGGGAGGTAATGCGTCCAAGGTCCCAGCGGCTCTGGCGGTATTCCTTTAAGTCGACATCCTTCGCTTCAGAATCCCGGTAGTTGGAAAGGACAAACACTAGGCGTCCCACGGTCAATTCAGTCTTTTGGGCCTTGTGGCTCGGAATGACAAAGCTTGCCCATGCTTTCGCTCCGCTGCCGACGAAAAGCACTTCTGCCTGTTTTTTTGTCGCGTCTGAAGCAGGTGTCAGTACTTTTCCCACATAATAGGTCATACCGGTTACATCGTTGCCTGTCCCGTCCGAAGCCAAAACCTCGCCGGACTTGAAATCGATGGCTTCCGCTACCTGCGCGGTGGCTTGAATGCTCTGGCCCGCAGATATGAGATCGGTCGGAAGACCCGGAATTGAGCTGCAGCCTGAAAGAACGGCCAGGCCTGCGATAATAGCTGTTATTAGATACTTTTTCATGAAAGCCCCCTGATTTCTATACTATACCACACCGCAATTAAGCTCACAATAAAAAAGTGATACCGCCCTTAATTTTTCCCCCAGCAGATTCCTGTGACTTCCTTTACGCAGGTTTTCGCCTGACCGGTTTGGGTGCATTTATAGCAGATCTCGTTGAGCGGCGGCTCCCCGTTTGCCCAAACCCGGATATTGCCGAGGGTAACGCGGGCAATCTCGCTCAGCGCTTCGCCGGTCAGGAAGGCCTGGTGAGCGGTCAGCAGCACATTCGGGAGCTGAATCAGGCGCGAAAGAACGTCGTCCTTGATGGGAGAAAGAGACCAGTCCTCAAAGAAATATTCATCTTCCTCTTCATACACGTCGAGGGCAGCGCCGCGAATCCTGCCTTCCTTCAGCGTTTCGATGAGAGCCTTCGTGTCAATCAGCGCGCCCCGGCCGGTGTTGATCAGGATCAGGTTCGGTTTCATGAAAGAGAGGGTTTCTGCATTGATCATATGATGATTTTCCGGCGTAAGCGGACAGTGCAGGCTGATGACGTCGGAAAAAGCGTACAGTTCATCCCGGCTTACATAGCGGGCGCCGATGCTTTCGGCAAACGCCGTATCCGGATAGAGATCGTCAAGGAGAATGTTCATCCCGAACCCGCTCAAGATCTTCGCGAGAATTTTTCCAATTTTCCCGGTACCTATGATGCCGGCGGTTTGCCCGTGCAGATCCCGTCCCACCAACCCGTTAAGGGCGAAGTTGCCGTCGCGGGTACGGTTGTACGCGATATGGATCCGGCGGTTGAGCGTTTGAAGAAGAGCAGCGGCATGCTCCGCCACGGCGTAGGGAGAATAGGCAGGAACGCGCACCACGTGAATTTTCTGCCACACGGAGGTCAGGTCGACGTTATTATATCCGGCGCAGCGGAGGGCAATAAGCTTGACGCCGTTCTCCGCGAGCGCGTCGGCGACCTCGGTATCGATGTGATCGTTCACGAATACGCAGACGACCTCGTGTCCCTTCGCGAGGGCTGCCGTCCCGATAGAAAGGTGACCTTCAAAAAAGTCAAACTTAAAAACAAGTCCCTCAAATTCGGGGAGAACTACAGCTTTCTCGAAATGGTCCCGGTCATATTGCTTTGTATCAAAAAAGGCTATATGTATGGTTTTATTCATTTGGTTTCTCCAGAAGTACAATATACTTCTTTTCCGCCTAAAACCGAATCGAAATCTCTCCCATTACTTTTACCGTGTTGAAGTAGGTAAAATAATCATTGTCAAAGCCCTGTTGGGTAGTGGGGCCGAACAGATAGTTTTCGGGCATGATATTTATCCCCAAGCGGAAATTCTCGAGATTTAGAAGATAGACACCGGCGCCGGCTGTCAGCACGGTGCCGCCGACTGCATCGCTTTCAATCGTGTCAGTGCCCGAGTGCACGGGATTCCTGAAGTCCCAGCCCATATAATAGCCGCCGAGACCTGCGAATACATACGGACTCATAAATTTGAAATCCGGGAATGGCGAAAATCGCACTTCCAAACCGGCCTTCAGAAAAACAAGGGACTTTTTGACCGATGCGTCGAGGGAACTGTCCTTCACGGGATTGGCAGTCTTAAAACCGGCATATAGGCTGAAATCAAAACGACGGGTAGCGGGAAAATTCAGGAACACGTCATTGTCGAAGGAGGTTTCAATATGCTGATCCGGAGCGAGAGCCTTCCCTCCCCTGTACCCGACCCAGCCTTTTATCGGAGCGGCATTCATATCTGCGCTGAACACAATGTTGTTATCGGGAGGGGAATCGGGAGTATCGTCCGACCGGGGCCAGCCGTTGTCCGGATAACGAGGTTCATCCGGAACAGTTCGGTCGCCTGGAGCATCATCCCGGGCTTTATTCATGGCGTCATCAAGACTGCCCCGGTCCCGGTTGGATGTTGTCGTACAGGAAACAAGGAGTGCGGCGGCACATAAAGCGGCCAAGGCAGCAGTTCCGCTTTGGATCAAAAGGCCTTTTGCGTTGTTCATCACTAAAGAATAACACCTTTTTTCTTTATTAGCCATCCAGGCTTGTAAAATCAGAGCGAACCCATGTTCGTTTGAAGGAAGGCGAATGTGTAAAAAAAAACCGGACGTATTTACATAAATACGTCCGGATTGCTGGGCAATACTGGAATCGAACCAGTGACCCCTACCATGTCAAGGTAATACTCTAACCAGCTGAGCTAATTGCCCTTTTGCGCTAAATGCAAAAGCTTGCACATATTAGCGTGTATTTCCATTTGCGTCAATATGAAAGAATGAGTATACTACAGACTATAAGGAGAACAAATATGTGCACTGAACCAACGTTTTATGTATGCAAGAAATGCGGAAATCTGGTAGGAATGGTACATGCTTCAGGCGCTCCAATGACCTGCTGCGGCGAGGAAATGAAACTGCTCAAGGCAAATACGGTAGAGGCATCCAAGGAAAAGCATATTCCTGTTATCACCCTTTCAAGAAACAACGTTACCGTCAAAGTCGGGGCGGTCGAACATCCCATGACCGAAGAGCATTATATTCAATGGGTATACCTGGAAACTGCCAAGGGCGGCCAGAGAAAATGCTTCAAGCCGGGAGATAAACCGGAAATATCTTTTATTATCACCGCAGACGACAGTCCTGTTGCCGCGTATGCCTACTGCAATCTCCATGGTTTATGGAAAGCGTCAGTCTGACAGCGTAATATTCCATCATTGTGCTTGACATTTATGTATGATTTTGGTACCTTTGCCAACGTCATCACGACATGCGGCGATGGTGGAATTGGTAGACACGCCAGCTTGAGGTGCTGGTACCGCGAGGTATGGAAGTTCAAGTCTTCTTCGCCGCACCTTAATAAGTCCTTGCTTTGCAAGGACTTATTTTTTTACCCCCTGAATCCCGATGCGACATGCTACCGGGTATCACCTCCCCCGCAATCTACAATAAAGCGTATAATTCCCGGGAAACATTCTGAAACATAAATCATCGTAAATTCATAAGTTAATTGACAATAATTTAAGTACTGTCTATAATGTAAAAATTACGGCGTTGCCGCAAGCGAAACGAGGAGTTGGCAGCGAAGATGAGTGGCGGCATAAGAATCGGAAACGATCCTGCAGCCGGAAGACACGATAGTTAAGTCATAAAGACAGTTCTTATCAGTTTACATCTACGTTCGACCAGAGCGACCTCGATCTTCTTCCCCCCCGATCAGTCGGAAAAGAAGATTAGTGCTTATCATGGATAAGTGAAATTCAAAGACCCGGGGCAAAGCCACTGGGTAAAGGATGCCAATATGGGCAAGAAAATTTACGTAGGAAATCTCAGCTACAACACAAACGAATCAGGTCTCATGGATCTCTTTCAGGCTCATGGACAGGTTGTTTCGGTTAAGGTTATCACTGACCGCGATTCAGGAAGATCAAAAGGTTTTGCATTCGTAGAAATGGGAACCGATGACGAAGCCCGTTCTGCGATTTCCAGCCTCAACGGCTACGAAGTTGACGGACGCCAGCTCAAGGTCAACGAATCAATTGACAAGCCCCGCAACAACGATCGCTACTAGTTGATCGAAAAGAACCGTTTCCGGCTTGACCGGGAACGGTTTTTTTTGTCCTTCGCCGCACATACCCCGCCCAAAGTCATGACAATTCAAAAAAAACATGTTACTCTTCTATTTCAGGATGAATAACACATGAACTTTGAGACGCCGACCCTCACTATTGTGCTCGCCCTCAGCTGTATTATGCAGGCTGGTGCATTATTCATTCAATACCTCAGTAACAGGCGAAAAACGGGTTTGCTTTGGAGTTCCCTGGGGAACCTGTCCCTCAGCCTCGTTTTTGCAGTCGCTTTATTGCCTGCCTTTCCCTCTATCCCTCTTTTCAAGACAGTAACGGGAAATATTCTGTGTATACTCAGCATCGCCTTCCTGTACATGGGAGTGCTGCGTTTCCTGACCATCAAAAGCAATGCAGCCGTTCCCGCCTTTATCGCCTCCGGCGCTGTGCTTATTGCCCTCTATTCTACCTGCGTCGAGTACAGCATCCTCATCCAGCGCTTAAATATCTCCGCCGCAACCGCGGTACTCTCGCTTCTAATTATCCGGCTTCTCGTTAAATACCGGATCCGCCCTCTTGCCGCTTCACTCAATTTTCTTGTATTGGTCTTTTTTGCCTATGGTCTTTTTTACCTGCTCAGCCTC
>JAYVSC010000116.1:0-19512 GCA_043775705.1 Spirochaetales bacterium
AAACCGAGGTCTTCAAAAGAGATGGATTCCATGTGTGTTTCCTTCTTCACGCGGGATTTTTCAGCATTTGTGAGCATCGAAGTCTGTTCTTGTCTCCGCTGCTCGAACGACTAAAAACCGCATGAATTACCGGAAACATGGAGAACCTTACGGTTATATACTCCAGAAAATGGACAAAGAACGGATATACCGAGCTTTACATTTTCGATTGCCAGACGGGCGATTACTGTCGTTGTTAAATGCTGTGTATAGTTAAACGCGGCTGAAAAGCCGCTCCACGCAGGATACTTGCACGTGCTGAATTTCAGCACCCGAATTCCTGCACTCCTCTAACAAAAAGAATATAACGTAAAATTTAGATACTGTATAGTGCATATGATAGCAAAATCTACTGTTTTCCGCAAAACTTCCGAAACCACCGCATTCGATAGACGTTTTTATCACTTGCTAAATCAAGGACAGCTCATCTATTATGTCCTATGTACAATTATACAAAAGACGATATCATGAAAATGATAGCAGACAACGATGTCCGCTTCATCAGGCTTCAGTTCTCCGATATATTCGGAATCCTGAAAAACGTGGCGATCAGCATCAGCCAGCTCGAGAAAGCCCTCGACAACAAATGCATGTTCGACGGTTCCTCCATCGAAGGCTTTGTGCGCATCGAGGAATCGGACATGATGCTGCATCCGGATCTGGACACCTTCTGCCTCTTTCCCTGGCGCCCGTCCCCGAACCGCGTGGCCCGCCTTATCTGCGACGTATATACCACCAACGGAAAGGCCTTCGAAGGAGCCCCGAGACAGGTGCTGAAAAAAGTGCTCGCCGAATGCGCGGCCATGGGCTACACCTTCAATGTCGGGCCCGAGCTCGAATTCTTTCTCTTTCATACCGATGCCGAAGGCGGCGCCACGCTGAAAACGCTCGACAACGGCGGCTACTTCGACATGGGCCCGGTTGACCTCGGTGAAAACGCGCGGAGGGACATGGTCCTGACGCTCGAGGAAATGGGATTCGAGATCGAGGCGTCCCACCATGAATGCGCGCGCGGCCAGCACGAAATCGACTTCAAGTACAGCGAAGCCCTCGAGGCCGCGGACCGCATGGTTACCTTCAAGATGACCGTCAAGACGATAGCGAGCAGGCACGGCCTTCACGCAACCTTTATGCCGAAACCCATCTTCGGCATCGCCGGCAGCGGGCTGCACCTGAACATGTCCCTGGCCCAGGGAAAGGTCAACGCATTCTCGAGCGATACCGACAAAAACGGATTGTCGCCGATAGCCTATCATTTTATCGCCGGCGTCATGAAGCACATCAAGGGCATCACCGCGATAACCAATCCCCTCATCAACTCCTACAAGCGCCTGGTTCCCGAATTCGAGGCGCCTGTGTACATTGCCTGGTCGGCCCAAAACCGCAGTCCCCTCATCCGCATCCCCGCAGCGGACAGCAAAACAAAACGGATCGAACTCCGCAGCCCCGATCCCGCGACAAACCCCTACCTCTCGATTGCCCTGGTGCTCGCCGCAGGACTGGAGGGCATACGGGACAAACTCGAATGCCCCGCCCCGGTTGACGGCAACATCTATGCCATGACTGCCGCCCAGCGGAAGCGGCAGCACGTTGAAAGCCTCCCGGGAGATCTGAAGGAAGCGATCGAGGAAATGAAAAAAGACCCCCTCGTCCGCACTGTCCTCGGCGCGCACGTCTTCGAGAAATATATAGAAGAAAAAGAAATCGAATGGAACGAATACAAGAATCGGGTCTCCCACTGGGAGATCGAGAATTATTTGACAAAGTATTAGGCTTCCGAGAGAAGGAAACCTTTCGGTCGGGCGAAAGGTTTCCTTCTCTCGGGCTCTCATCCTTCCAAAGCACGACTTGGGGAGGGGTCCCCAAGACCCCTCTTAAGAAAAAAAAACAAGAAAAATAAAAGATTATAATTTTTTAATAAACTATCACCTTAATTTTGGAAACACTCAGGGAAACAGGGATGATTTACTCTCATTCTGTATGGGTTTTGAAGAACTGCAGCAGTCAATCGGGATTTCTCCCTTGTATTTTGAAATATATAGATAATAATAGGTAAAAATTGGGCATTTCTAAATACCTTTTCAATGAATAGCTTTTATAGGTGACATTCTCTAAAATAACCTTGTTTTTACTTGAAATTAATCCCTTAAAATGGTATTTTTTTGAAAGTGCGGTTTTTGTGATTGTTTTTTCTAAAAACCACATCAAAGAGGTAGAAATGAAGGGTTACCTGATTCTTGAAGACGGTTCTGTGTACGAAGGGGTATTTCACGGAGAGGAAAAAGAAACCCTCTGCGAAGTTGTCTTCACCACCGCAATGACGGGATACCAGGAAACGGTTACCGATCCTTCCTTCGAGGGACAGGCGGTAGTCATGACCTATCCCATGATCGGAAACTACGGGGTCAACTCGATCGACATGGAATCCGCCCGTCCCTGGCTGCCGGTGCTTATCGTAAGGGAGCTTTCCGTTTTCCCGAGCAACTACCGCTGCGAAGGATCCTTCCCCGATTTCCTTAAAAAACACGGGGTGACCGTTCTCTCCGGCATAGACACCCGCTCCCTTACCCGCCGCCTCCGCGACCACGGCACGATGAACGGCCTCGTCACTTTCCAGAAACCCGGAGACCTCTCGATCAGACTTGATGAAATCAAAAAGTTCACCGTGCGCCACAGCGTCATCCGGGTCAGCCGGAAGCACCCGGAAACATTCGGAAAGGGTTCCCGCAAGCTTGCCCTCCTGGACTTCGGCGCCAAGCAGAACATAATCGCCTCCCTCGTCGCGCGGGACTGCACGGTCACCGTGTGGCCCTGGGACACGCCGGCCTATATCATCCTGGACAGCAAGAGCGACGGCATCATGCTCTCGAACGGTCCCGGAGACCCGAAGGAATGCTCCGGCGTGCTCCGCCACATCAGGGAACTCATCGATTCCGGCATTCCTATATTCTCGATATGCCTCGGCCATCAGCTTCTCGCCCTCGCCTCCGGCTTCGACACCCAGCGTCTCAAGTTCGGTCACCGCGGGGCCAACCATCCGGTCAAGGATCTCGTCACCGGCCGGGTATACATGTCGAGCCAGAACCACGGCTACACCGTATGCCCCGAAACGGTAGATCCCGCAATCGCGGAAATCAGCCACATCAACGTCAACGACGGCACGGTCGAAGGGCTCCGATTCAAGAACGGCCCGGTCTCCTCAGTCCAGTTTCACCCGGAAGCCAGTCCCGGACCCAGGGAAACCGCCTACCTCTTCGAAAACTTTATGAAAGAAATTGATACTTACAGGGAGAAAAGCTGATATGCCCCGAAACCATTCCATTCACAAAGTACTCGTCATAGGTTCAGGCCCCATCATCATCGGACAGGCCGCCGAGTTCGACTACGCGGGCACCCAGGCCTGCCGCACTCTCAAGGAAGAGGGACTCTGCGTGGTGCTGATCAACTCGAATCCCGCGACCATCATGACCGACCGCGACATCGCGGATAAAGTATACATCGAGCCCCTCACCGTCGACACGGTAAAGAAAATAATCGAGATGGAAAGGCCCGACTCCATCCTGCCGACCCTCGGCGGACAGACGGGACTCAACCTTGCGATGGAGCTCGCAGATTCAGGCTGGCTCGAGGCGCAGGGCGTGGTGCTGCTCGGCACCAACTCGGAAACAATCAAGAAGGCGGAAGACCGACAGGCGTTCAAGGACACCATGGAATCCATCGGAGAGCCCTGCATCATATCCAAGGTTGTCACCACCTATCCCGACGCCCGCGACTTCGCGCGCGAGATCGGGTTTCCCGTCATCGTCCGCCCCGCCTACACCCTCGGCGGCTCGGGAGGCGGCATCGCGGTAAACGAAGGCGAGCTCGAGGATATCGCGCCGAACGGGCTCGCGCTTTCCCGCGTCGGACAGGTACTGATCGAAAAATGCATTTCGGGCTGGAAGGAAATCGAGTACGAGGTAATCAGGGACAGCAACGGCAACTGCATCATCGTATGTAACATGGAAAACTTTGATCCCGTCGGCGTGCACACGGGCGACTCCATCGTCGTGGCCCCGAGCCAAACCCTTTCAGACAAGGATCACCAGATGCTCAGGACGAGCGCATTGAACATCATCAACGCGCTCGGCATCGAGGGCGGCTGCAACGTCCAGTACGCCCTGCATCCCGACTCGTCCGATTACGCGGTTATCGAAGTCAATCCGCGCGTAAGCCGCTCCTCGGCGCTCGCGTCGAAGGCGACCGGCTATCCCATCGCCAAGGTCGCGGCCAAAATCGCGCTCGGCTATACCCTCGACGAGATAAAAAACTCCGTTACCGGCAAAACCTACGCATGCTTCGAGCCCGCGCTCGACTACTGCGTCGTCAAGATACCGCGCTGGCCCTTCGACAAGTTCGTCAACGCCAAGCGCAAGCTCGGCACCCAGATGCAGGCCACCGGCGAAGTCATGGCCATCAGCTATTCCTTCGAAGGCGCCCTGATGAAGGCCGTCCGCTCCCTCGAGCTCAACATCTATTCCCTGTGGCATCGCAAGTTCGCCGCGATGAGCACCGAGACGCTTATGGCGAAGATCACCGACAAGGTGAGCGACGAGCGGCTCTTCGAGATCAGCGAGCTGATGCGGCGGGGAACTTCCACCAAGATTATCCACGACATTACCATGATCGACTACTGGTTCCTCGAGCGCATCATGCACATCCTCGATATCGAAAAGCGCATTTCCTTCGGCGCCAAGGACTACGACACCCTGATGGAAGCGAAGGTCTGCGGCTTTCCCGACCGCGAGATCGCGCGGCTTTTGAACACCGAGGAGAAGGAAATCAGGTATCTCCGGAAAAGGCTCGGCATCAATCCCGCCTACAACATGGTCGACACCTGCGCCGCGGAATTCGAGGCCCTCACCCCCTACTTCTACTCCAACTACAACGCGACGAACGAAGCAGTCGACGACGAGTTTGCGCATCACGTGACCGCGTCAGGAACGGGCGGCGTCCATGTCGGAGGCGCACAAGCCACCGCCGCCGCAACCGGCAGCAAGGGCAAGGTTCTGGTTCTCGGCTCCGGCCCCATCCGCATCGGGCAGGGAATCGAGTTCGACTACTGCTCGGTCCATTCGGTATGGGCGCTCAAGGCTCTCGGCTACGAAACCATCATCATCAACAACAACCCCGAGACCGTCAGCACCGACTTCGATATCTCGGACCGGCTCTATTTCGAGCCGCTTACCCCCGAAGACGTAGAGAACATCGTCGAGAACGAAAAGCCCGTCGGGGCAGTCGTCCAGTTCGGAGGCCAGACGGCCATCAAGCTCGCGAAGTCAATCGCCGCCATGGGCGTGCCCATCCTCGGCACCTCGGCGAAGGACGTCGACAGGGCCGAAGACCGCGAGCTTTTCGACCAGGTGCTCGAGGTTACGCAGATACCGCGAGCCGCGGGAAAGACCGTATTCACGGTTGCCGAAGCGGTGAAGGCAGGAAACGAACTCGGCTATCCCGTGCTCGTGCGCCCCTCCTATGTGCTCGGAGGCCAGGGCATGGCCATCGCCTACTCCGACGGGGACGTGCACGAGTTCATGGAAATCATCAACCAGATCCAGCAGGACCATCCGATCCTCGTGGATAAATATATCGAGGGAACCGAAACCGAGGTTGACGCCGTCTGCGACGGGACCGACATTCTGATCCCCGGCATCATGGAGCATGTCGAGCGGACGGGCATCCATTCAGGGGACAGCATCTCGGTATACCCGGCCCCGAATCTCACCCCTGCGCAGAAGGCGAAAATCGCCGACTACTCCGCGCGCCTCGCGAAGGAACTGCACGTCATCGGTCTGATCAATATCCAGTTCATCGCCAAGGGCGACGACATCTTCGTGATCGAGGTCAACCCGAGATCGAGCCGCACGGTTCCCTACATCAGCAAGGTAACCGGCGTTCCGATCGTGGATCTCGCGACGCGATGCATGTTCGGCGAAAAGCTCGCCGCTATGGGCTACGGCACCGGTCTCTACAGGGAATCCATCTACAGCGCAGTCAAGATGCCCGTCTTCTCCTTCGAGAAACTCCATGGCGTGGAGACCGCCCTCGGCCCCGAAATGAAGTCCACGGGCGAAGCCCTCGGCATTGCCAGGAATTGGGCTGACGCCCTTTACAAGGGATTCCGCGGATCCGGCATCAAGATACGCACCGACGAAAACGGCAAGGGCACAATCGCCTTCAGTCTCCGCGAGCGCGACTATCAGGAAGGACTCCCGATCGTCAGCCGCTACGCGAATGCCGGCTTCACGATAGCAGCCACCGAGGGGACTTTCAATTTCCTTGTTGCACACGGAGTCGCCGCTGTCCGCATCAACCGTCCATCCGAGCCTTCCCCGAATATCCTCGACGCCCTGCAGAAAGGAGAGCTTACGCTCGTGATCAACACCCCGACACGCGGGCGCGACAAGGAGAGGGACGGCTTCCGAATCAGACGGTCGGCAGTGGAGCACAACACCGCGTGCCTTACCTCCCTCGATACCGCCTCGGCCTTCGCAGGCTGCATGGAACGGGGAATCGGCCAGGTGCTCGAGCCCCTTGATATCGTAGAAATATTCAAGTAGAAAGGGTTATATGGTCAATAATTAAAAGTGACCGATGCCTGGTACGGCGTCACCACACCGGTGACGTCTTTTTTTTTGAGGGTAAAATTCAGCCAGGGAACAATAAAACCGGAGAAACTGCCGATCAGCGCGCCTACGGCGACATCGCTCAGGAAATGGGAACCGCTCCTTACCCGGAGCGCTGCGGTCGCCAGGGCCAGGGTATAAGAAGCAACGATCACCGGCATCTTGTACGGCGACTCCGGGTAACGGAACTGGAATACCGTTGAGACGAATGCCGCGCCGGTGAACGCCATGATGGTATGGTCCGAGGGAAAGGACGTCTTGTAGTCCCCGCTGTCTATAAAGCCCTGCGGGGGATTCTTGTAGTACATATACGGCCGGTCTTTCGGCACCAAAATTTTCAGCAGAGAACCCGTGCCGTAGGAAAGAAAGGCGGAACCCGCATACAGAAAGCCGAGCTCCATCCAGTCCGTAGAGGGTGCGGCGAGAGCGAAAAAGGCGGGCATTAAAAATGCGGCATACTGAGTATAATCCGAGGCTGAATCAAGAACGCCCGAATATGGAAACATGAACATGCGGTCCACGGAATTGATATTTCCCCTGTCAGGCCAAAAGCCCGCATCCAGGGCATGGATATTCGAGCAACTTAAAAAAGCAATAAAAAGTGTCGCTGCCCACATACCATTTTTTCGCATACGCATATTTACGCTCCTGGGGAACGATTCCTGCCCTGAAAACAGTATCACACGGGATGGGCCACCTGTGTTAAACAAAGAATTATCGGGTAAGTTACAACTATCGATTGATTTAACGATCGACTTGATTTATTGTAATTATATGACATCATGGCTCACAATCTGGTCTTCGACCTTTATTCTGATTTTCGTTATCGATCCCTTCGGGAATATCCCCCTTCTTCTCGCCATTCTCAAGGATATGCCCCGCAAGCGTCAGTATTTCATCATTTTCCGCGAAATGATTGTCGGTCTCCTTCTGATGATTGTCTTCCTTTTTTTCGGCCGCTCCTTTCTCTCGCTTTTCCAGCTGGAGACAGCCTCCATCCGCATCGCCGGCGGCATCATCTTCTTTGTCATAGGTCTGCGCATGGTGTTTCCCGACGCACACAGCCCGATTTACTCGGGCGACGGAGAGCCCTTCATCGTACCGATCGCCATTCCCCTTATCGCAGGACCCTCGGTGCTTGCAACCCTCATTCTCATGACAGAAGGAAAGGCACAGGCGCAATTTTCCGTTTTGCTTTCCCTGATTCTTGCCTGGCTGATTTCCTGCGGGATACTCCTCATGTCACCGATCTTGTACCGCTTCCTGAAAGAAAAGGGGCTTGCTGCCCTTGAACGGCTGATGGGCATGCTTCTTTTAATGCTGTCCGTTCAAATGTTCATCGACGGAATTCGCGCGCTTTCCATTTTCCGCTGATTCACCGTATTGACAGAATCATGCCCGGAACTTAAGCTGTCAAAATACATACTGAATAACAGAATATGTAAGGAACGACATCGTGAATAAACTGGAACTCCTCCTGAATGTTTCTTCCGAACTTGCGCTGGAAAAAGATTTAAAGACAATCCTCATGAAGCTGACGAACGTCGCAAAAAAACTTCTCAATGCGGATATTTGCAGTATTTTTCTTCATGACGGCAAGACTCACGAATTATGGACCATAGTAGCCGAAAGAGTGAGCGAAATACGCATATCCGACGACAAGGGCATCGCGGGACAGGTTTTTCAAAACGGTGAAATTCTGCACATTCTGGATGCGTACCAGGACCCCCGCTTTGACCAGGATACCGACAGAAGAATCGGCTACCATACCAAGAACATGCTTGTCATACCCCTTATCAACAACAAGGGCATAACCTTCGGCGTGCTTGAAATTATAAACAAACTCGACGATACCTCCTTTGACCATGAGGATATTGACCTGCTCAAGCACATCACGCTGTATGTCGGTTCCATAATCGAGAATTTTTACCTTAACGACATCATCAAGCAGGTTCATAAGGATCTGGTCTACAAGCTTGCCTCAGTCACCAAATTCAAGGACAAGGAAACCCAAAACCATATAATCCGCGTCGGCCTGTACTGCACGGTTCTTGCCCGGGAACTTCATTGGGAGGAGGAGAAAATCGAGCTGATTCAGCTTGCCGCTCCAATGCATGACATCGGAAAGGTCGGCATCCCGGATCATATTCTTCTCAAACCGGGACTACTCGAGGATGGCGAGCGGGAAATAATAAAAAAGCATTCCCAATACGGGTTCGAAATTCTGCAGGGCGCGGACAGCGACCTTCTCCAGCTTGCCGCAAAAATAGCGATAGAACACCATGAAAAATGGGATGGAAGCGGATATCCGAACGCGCTTTCTGGTGAAAACATTTCAATCGAAGGCAGAATGACCGCAATTTCCGACGTTTTCGACGCGCTTACCTCTTCGCGTCCCTATAAAGAGCCCTGGTCGTTCGCACGCGCGCTGGATTATATCGAAGCGGAAAAAGGAAAGCACTTTGATCCCTCCCTTGCCCGATTGTTTATTGAAAAGGCTGCTGAAATGATACAAATCAAGGAAGACTACGAGGACGATTAAAGGGTCAAAAAAAAAGCACCTTGATCTTGTAGCCGCTTTTCGCTACAGTATTTTTATCCAGAAGCAATGACGCTTCCCGTACAGACACGGGAAGCTTTTTTTTGTCCAGAAATCAACTATTCAATACTGTATATATTTACATTAATTATCATTTAAGTGTATATTTATTCAATATTGTACATCATATTCTTGAGGAGGAATGAGCTATGTGTGGTATCGTCGGCGCATTTGACATCAAAAAAAATACGGAGCCATTCCGTAATCAAATCCTGCAAATGTCCAAAACTCTCCGTCACCGCGGACCTGACTGGTCCGGCATTTATTCGGGAGACAAGGCAATTCTTGCCCATGAACGGCTTGCAATCGTTGATCCCCTTTCGGGAAATCAGCCCCTTTTCAGCAAGGACGGGAAACTGGCTCTTGCGGTCAATGGCGAGATTTACAATCACAAGGAGATTCGGGCCAAATATGAGGGGAAATACGAATTTCTTACCCAGTCCGACTGCGAGGTTATTCTTGCCCTGTACCGGGACAAGGGGCCGGACTTTCTCGAGGAATTGAACGGTATTTTCGCCTTTGCCCTCTATGATATCGAAAACGACTGCTATCTGATCGGACGGGACCATATCGGCATCATTCCCCTCTATCAAGGCTGGGATGACGAAGGCCGCTTCTATGTGGCCTCGGAACTCAAGGCGCTTGAAGGCGTCTGTACCGAGATCAGGACTTTTCTTCCCGGAACCAGCTATTACAGTAAAACCAATGAAACTAAAACCTGGTATACACGCGAATGGAAAGACTATGATGCGGTCAAAAACAATCCGACGGATCTCGCCGAACTTCGCCACGCGCTCGAGTCGGCGGTCAAGCGGCAGCTGATGAGCGACGTGCCCTACGGCGTGCTCCTGTCCGGCGGACTCGACTCATCCATCATCGCGGCCGTTACCCAAAAGTTTGCCGGCAAGCGCATCGAGTCCGACGATACCCAGGAAGCCTGGTGGCCCCGTCTTCACTCCTTCGCCGTCGGCCTTCGCGGATCCCCCGATCTCGCGGCAGCCAGAAAAGCCGCAGACTTCATAGGCACCGTCCATCATGAAATTTTCTTCACGGTCCAGGAAGGTCTCGACGCAATCCGCGACGTTATCTATCACCTTGAAACCTATGACATCACCACCATCCGCGCATCGACTCCTATGTATCTTCTTTCGCGCGCCATCAAGTCGATGGGAATCAAGATGGTTTTGTCAGGCGAAGGATCCGACGAACTATTCGGCGGCTACCTCTACTTCCACAAAGCGCCGGACGCAAAGGAACTCCACGAGGAAACCGTCCGCAAACTTTCCAAGCTCCACCTTTACGACTGCCTTCGCGCGAACAAGTCTCTTGCCGCCTGGGGCGTCGAAGGCCGCGTCCCCTTCCTCGACAAGGAATTCATCGATGTAGCGATGCGCATGAATCCGACCGACAAGTTGAGCGGCAAGGCCGGCAACGGCCGCATTGAAAAATGGGCACTTCGCGAGGCGTTCAAGGACATGCTTCCACCCGAGATTTGCTGGCGCCAAAAAGAGCAATTCTCCGACGGGGTCGGCTACAGCTGGATTGACTCGATCAAAAAACTGACCGAAGAAAAAACAACTGATGAGCAGTTTTCCCGGGCAGCTGACCGGTATCCGATCAATCCGCCGATGACAAAAGAACAGTATTATTACCGAACAATCTTCGAGGAGTTTTTTCCTTCCGCCAGTGCGGCCAGAACCGTGGCCTACGAGGCGAGCGTCGCCTGCAGCACGGCCAAGGCTCTGGAATGGGATGCAGCATTCAAAAACATGAATGACCCCTCAGGCAGGGCGGTAGCAGGAGTCCATGACAAAGCCTACTAAGACATAAATGCGAAAAAAAAACCCCGGCCGAAATTGGCTGGGGGGGGTTATATTCTTTTTGTCGTCAATTCTGGGAATCGTATCGCCTGACCCAGCTCACATATTCAGGAGTCAGGGCTTGATTGAAAAAAGAAATCTTGTCGATTTCCCCCCCGATGAAAGGAAGCACTGCGTTTGAATAGCTTGATTTGAGCACACCAATGGCAATCTGCTGCTTTATCGGGTCAGTCACACGGTTCGCTGAATCTATCAGTCCATCGGCCGTCCATAAACCATCAACGTATAGTTTCAGGGTCTCGCCCGCACAGACAGCAACCAGGTGGTGCCAGCTTCCATCAGTAACTGCATTTTTACTTTCTACCCCGAAAAACCCCCGAGAACTTGAACTGTCACCGGTCCAAAAACTGGGTTTCCCGTCAAGCAGAAAAAAACCGAAAGCAACGGAAGAAGCGCCGGTTTCGTCCGAGGCCCCGCTCGCACCAGGGACTGCATCCTGCATCTGATCGAGTATCATATATTTCACTCCGGGAGCCGGAGCGGAAACCATTTTTATCCAAACGCTCACAGAATAATCACCGGTTATATCAAGCGCGTCATTCGGCAGCAGCCCATAGCCGCCATTTGGATCAGACGTAAAACCTTTCATGGAGTTTCCGGAGTACACGCCTTTTCCGGAAAAATCCGGATTTCCGGCAATCATCCCGTTATGAGCGGCGACTGAATCGGAGAGACCTGATCCTTCCAGAAGATAGCGGGCGCGTATAGGGACCGGTATATTACTGCTTCCCTGCCAGCGAAGGTATGGATAGGACGAATTTTCCGTCATCATCCAATCACTTGCAGATCCTGCGGTTATCGATAAATCCCAAGCTGAATATATAAGGAAAGATGACATTTCAGCGGTCGTTTTTCCTGTTCCCGTAGCGGATTTATCCTGACCTGAGGAAGTGCGGTCCCAGAAACAATTTGTTTCCTGCCTGCCGCCTGATCCGGAAAATCCCCCGACGCCATTGCTGCCAGAAACAAAGCCGGTTGAATAACAAAAATCGGCTTTCATGATTTTACCGCCGAACCCGCCGACAGTATTGATGCCCGTAACCTTGCCGGTTGCATAGGAACTGCTGATTACAAGGCCGGTATCGCTGACCGTACCGATAAACCCGCCGACCGAGTCCGCTCCGGTTACCCCTGCAGTGGAAAACGATTCATTGATGCTTGCACTATTTTCGTTATCGTCCGTATTTAAAATACTCATGCCCACCAGACCGCCGACATTATTCACACGGTTTCCGCCGTTAATGGTTCCGGTACTGAAGCAGCGGTAAATTGAAGTGGCACTCACGCATCCCGCCAGGGAACCAAGGGCCGCAACTCCTGAAACATCGGATTCAAGGGTGATAGTTACCGCCTGCAAACCGATCCGCTGTAAAACAGCCTTATTTGTATCTCCGAAAAAACCTATATGTGCGCTCTTGTCCGTAATTATCTTCATGTTCGAAATAACATACCCGTTTCCATCAAAAGTTCCCGTAAACGGATCGGATTCATTTCCTATCGGTTTCCACGACTGAATGCTTTTCAGGTCAATGGCTGCCGTCTGTTTGTAGGATGCATTCAGCTCATAACGCACAAGATTCAGCTGCTCTTTTGTCGCTACAAGATATGGATCATCCCGGGTACCGGATCCGCCGGCAAATCCCGTTTCACCGGTTGTAATGGTTACGACACCGGATCTATTTCCGCAGCGGGCGGTTATTGTTACCGGATCAATATAACTTGAATCGAGTCCGGTCGCGATACCGTCTTTATCGACAGTGACGCGCGATTCGTCGCTTGATGACCACTCGACAAAAGGTGCAAGCGAAGCATTGACCGGCAATACGGTAGCTGTAAGCCGTGTCGGCTTTTTCAGGATTAGGACAAGTGACTGCTTGTCAGGGGTAATACTCGCAACACTGATAAAAGGCAGGGTCGCTGAAGCAGTACCGTATTTATTGGTTATGCTCAATGTGAAGAGAGTGTCTTTTGCAGGCATGGGCACTAGGCAGGAAGCTGAGCCGGCAGAAATTTGTATCGGGGCTTCCTCTCCGACAGTAATCATATAACGTTCTTCCACTGTTGTATTCACATTCCATACAAGATTCATCTCATTCTTTTTTGTGTCATACGCGGTAATCTTGAGCCTTATATCAGGATCAACCCTGAGGGACGCGTCTCCGGTATAATACTGGGGTATTGTACACAAAATATAATAGATTCCCTCAAGATCTGTTGAAAAGGTATAGATGCCGGGATCATTTGATGCAGTTGGAATTTTTTTACCGTCAGCCTGAAAAACAGATGGAACGACAGGAAACGCCATACCGGGAATGGTTATCCGGTAACTGCCTCTGGCAGGCAAGGGAATCGAATATGCAAGAACATGAGCGGATAAGGCTGAGTCGATAACAAGCGTTTTATTTTCCGGAGAATATGGTCCATTTGTTAAAGATATCTCTGTCAGCGGCCTAACGATTATTGGTACCCGTTTTGTCGTGCTCTTTTCGAGATCTATTGTTTCTGATCCTTCGGCAAGCAGGATATCATCTTTGTTATACAAAAAAACCTTAATAGTCCTGTCCGAACCTCCGGGTATATTTTGAAGATCAATGGTAGTTTCACCGGCGCCGTCAGGAATGTTTGCGCTCTGAACCACCTGGGTCATATCCGTTCCAGAAACAGTTATTACTATGTTTCGCAAACCCGGGGTAAGAGATCGGGCAGAGGGGCGTGCAAGCGCGCGGCTTATCGCAAGTGGAAGAACCGACCCCGGAGTTTCCGGTATTTGAACCGTTACCGAAAGCGAACTGTTTTCACGGGGCGGCAATAAAGGAAGGGCACACGCTGATAAAAAAACGCATACTGATATAAGAGCATTGAAGGTCAAAAGATGTGACTTTCGATTGAAAAACAAATTTGACCTCCTCTGCAAAAAGAATTCAAGACAGCACTTGCCTTATATAGTAATAATAACAGATATTAGGCTAAAAATACAGAAAAAGCAGTAGGTTTTTAATGTTATTTTCTTTTGTCAACTAATTTGACTAATACATAATTCGTATAAAGAAATCGGTTTATTTGTATACCTAACGGTATGTATACTGTTGACTTTTATACCTACCGTTCGGTATACTCCAACTATGGAAAGTATAAAACCTGGCAACAGACAAAATATCTTGCAGACTGCCCTGGATTTATTTGCGATCAAGGGTTATGAATCAGTTGGAATTCAGGAAATCGTCGATCAATCCGGTATTACAAAACCAACCCTCTATCATTATTTTGGAAATAAAAGAGGGCTGCTTGATGCAATTATCGCTGAATACGGTGGCAAAATGTTCACTGTTATTGAACAGGGTTCCGTGTACAATCATGACCTGGTTATGAATCTCACTATTTTAACCAGGGAATTAATCAATTATGCGCTGGTTAACCAGGCATTCTACCGTTTTCATATCGCTCTTTCGGCTTCAGCCCCGGATAATGCAGGATTTGCCGCCTATCTCCCGCTCAAAACCAGCATTAATGAATGTCTTGAACAGATGTTTATCAAAGCGGCTCTTGATCACGGCAACATGATAGGCAGGGAAAAAGCATACAGCGAAACTTTTCAGGGCATGGTACGTACGTGGGCTATGCTTGTGCTGAACCGCGAGATCGAATTGACAGATCAAACCCTATATCGCGCAGTCCATCAATTCATGCATGGTATTTTCTCCTGATAGAATGACAAATTTCCAAGTCAGGCGCATGCCTGATAACTAAATGCTACACTGGATTTATTCAATATACCTAACGGTAGGTATATATAACTCCCAAGGAACTCGTAATGAAAACCTCAATCAACAGCGACTTTTTTTATCACATGTATCCCCTGGGTATGTGTGGAGCCCCGGAACGGAATGATTTTTCGTCGCCTGCGGGAAACGGTCTGATCAGAGTGTGTGATCAGATACCTCACTTAAAAACGCTAGGAATCAGTGCCGTGTATCTCGGGCCCTTGTTCGAGTCGACTGCACACGGGTATGACACTCTCGATTATTATCATGTTGACCGCCGCCTCGGTACGAACGAAGACCTGAAAAAACTGATCGCCCGTTTTCATGAAAACGGAATTTCCGTGGTGCTCGACGGGGTATTCAATCATACAGGCCGGGATTTTTTCGCGTTCCGGGATTTACAGGAAAAGGGTGAGTCTTCAATCTATCGTTCCTGGTTTCTGAATGTTGACTTCGGCAAGAGAAGCCCCGCCGGAGACAGGTTTTCCTATGAGGGATGGAGCGGCCACTATGACCTGGTAAAACTCAACACCTCAAACAAGGCAGTCAGGGAACATTTGTTCGGAGCGGTCAAATGCTGGATTGAGGATTTTGGTATTGACGGTATACGCCTCGACGCCGCCGATGTGCTTGAGGGAAGCTTTATGGATTCACTTGCCGCCTTCTGCGTTTCCCTGAAACCGGATTTCTGGCTTCTCGGCGAAGTGGTTCACGGCGACTACAGGACCTGGACAAATGAAAACCGGCTCGATTCAGTGACGAACTATGAGGTCTACAAGGGTTTATGGTCCAGCCTGAATGATGCGAATTTTTTCGAGATTGCCTGGAGCCTCAACCGCCAGTCGGGGCCGGAAGGCATTTACCGGCATTTAAGCCTGTACAATTTTGTAGATAACCATGACGTAAACCGGGTTGCGAGTCTTTTAAAAAAGCAGTCGCACCTCTTCCCTTTGTACGGCATGCTCTTTACCATTCCCGGAATACCGTCCCTTTATTATGGAAGCGAGTGGGGATTCCGCGGGGAAAAGAAAAACGGAAGCGATGCCGAGATGAGACCGGCTCTTTCCTTCATACCGGACACATGCAAACCCGCAGTCGATTCGGTTGCCCTGGAGAAGGCGATACAAACCTTTGCCCGTATACGCAGGGAACATCCGGCGCTTCAAAAAGGAACCTACCGCCAGGTTCACGTTTCATCCGAACAGTTCGTGTTTTTGCGCCGGGAAGGTGATGAGCAGATCCTTGTCGCCGTCAATGCCGCCGACGCGAATGCAACGCTTACCGCACCAATCGGCGAATGGACAGGCAGCGATTCGTCATGGAAGGATGCGCTCGAGGGACAAAGCGTATTCAAGGGCAGCGGCGGAAAATTGACGATCATGATTCCCGCCTCATGGCTCCGCATCCTGGTGCGGATACGGAACTGAGGGTGTTTCAGGGTGAGCCGGGGATCGTCCGGAGTTAATGGGTGATATTGGCGAAAAAGGAAGCCTTGGCGAATTCCTGGGAGCTGATAACGCGATCGCAGAATACATCGAATTCAGGATCGGGGATTTGCGCAAGCGGATTATCAAGCAGGTATTTGACGCAGCGGCGGGCACCTTCGGCGAAACTGATTGCCGCGAAAAAGTCAGGCACCAGCCGTTTTATCTTTGAATTGTCAAAGACGACAGTATTGGCCTTGTCGCCTGCGAGAGTCCCGATAAACTCGGGATCGCAGCCGGCAAGGAAGTCGGTCGCGATATGATATTTATGAACCGGAAAACCGAGAGCGTCCCCGATGCGGTCATATATCTGATTCCATGATATGGATTCATCGGACGTGATATGGAATGTTTCCCCGACCGCTGCGGGATTCCCCATGATACCGCAAAAAGCCTTTGCAAAGTCTTCGCTGTGCGTGAGCGTCCACAGGGAAGAACCGTCTCCATGCACCAGAACAGGTTTGTTTTTAAGAATCCGGTCAATCACCTGCCAAGCGCCCTTTTTTCCGTGCACCGCGACCGGTAAATACCGGTCATCGTACGTATGGCTCGGCCTGATAATAGTGCAGGGAAACCCGTTTGAGCGGTATTCATCAAGAAGATAGTCTTCACAGGCAATTTTATTGCGGGAGTATTCCCACAGCGGATTCGCCAATGGGGTCGACTCGGTAATGATATAGTGATTAAGGGGTTTCTGATACGCAGAGGCGGAACTGATAAAAATGAACTGATTTGTTTTTCGGGTAAAAAGGCGGACATCCCGCTCAAGCTGACCGGGAACAAACGCAATAAAATCCACCACGACGTCGAAGCTCATTCCTTCAATGAGACTTGCGATTTTGTCTTCATCCATATTGATATCGCCCTTGAGTAGCCTGGTACCCGGGCATACACGATCGCTGCGGTTACCGCGATTCAGCAGATACAAATCCCAACCGAGATCAACAGCCAGTCTGGAAATTCCCGAACTGATCGTTCCAGTACCACCGATAAAAAGCGCTTTCATCCTGTAGCCTCCTTTACAAGTATACCTCTGTTAAGGGGTCTGTCAATAAAATACAGATCGGCTTGATTGACATTGGGAGATTTTGTTGTCAATATAAACAAATGAAATCGAAAACGGCTTTTTCCCTGCTTCTCGTAATTATTTATCTCGCCTTTATCAGTCTTGGCCTTCCGGACAGCATTCTCGGTATTGCCTGGCCCTATATCCGCCTTGATTTCCATAAACCCCTTGAAGCTGCAGGTATTCTTACCATCCTGCTGACCGTCTGTTCGGCAATCTCGAGTATTGCGAGCGGACATGTGCTTGCCCGTTTCGGTACCGGCCGGGTTACCTTCGCAAGCTGCCTGATGACAGCGGTCGGTCTTCTCGGCTACTCGATTTCGCCCTCATTTTGCTGGCTTCTTCCTTGCGCCCTGCTGCTCGGTTTCGGCGCGGGATCAATAGACTGCGGCCTCAACTTTTATGTCGCCTCGAATTATTCATCCCGCCACATGAACTGGCTGCACTGCTGCTGGGGAATCGGCGCAACGGTCGGCCCCATGATCATGACGGCTTCCCTCGCGTCGAACAGGGGATGGAGGCCCGGGTACCTCATCATCGGAATGCTGCAGATGATTCTTTCGATCCTGCTTTTTGCCTCCCTCGGTCTGTGGAGACGAGTGCATGCCGACAGGACCGCTCTAGCCCGAGATATCCGAAATGAAGACGACAAGAATGAAAAAATTGAAACGCACGCCCATGCACGCGAGTCCATCCCCGGGGAAAGCGAATCCGCTCTTGCTGGAATCCGCAAAAAGGCAATCCTTTCCCAAATCCTGATATATGCGCTGTATGCGTCATGCGAATTTCTGGTAGGATTGTGGGCCTTCAGTCTTCTGGTCGAAAACCGGGGCATCAATCCCCTTGTCGCGGGAACCTGGGTGTCCGTATATTATGGATCCCTCACCCTCGCCCGCTTCGCTACCGGACTCATCGTAAACAAGCTCGGTAACCGATTTATGATCAAAATGGGGCTGCTTGTCGCCTTCGCAGGCATCATTCTTTTTGCCCTGCAATTCTTCTTTCCTTCCGCCTCTCCCCTTACCGCCCTGGCTGGCCTTGTGCTCCTCGGCGCAGGCTTTGGACCGGTATATCCCTGCATGACCCATGAAACTCCGCGCCGTTTCCGTGAAGAGACTGCCCAAAAAATTATGGGCTATCAGGTCGGGGCCGCATGCCTTGGGGCATCATTGTTTCCGGCTCTCGTAGGCTTTATCGGCGCGCGTACCAGCCTGGAAATTCTTCCCTTCACGGAAGGAATACTGATCGCGGGAACAGTGATGCTGAACAGCAGCATTGACCGAATGACCGCCAAAGGTCCTGTTTGAGCGATTCCCGGACAATTTGATCTTTTTTCAGGCCGATTTTCCCGATTTCCGCTAAAATGTATATATGCACATATATATGAAAACGCTGAACTGGTTTCGGCTTTTTTTTTCAAATTTCCTTTTTTACGCCCTGTTTTTCCTGCTTATCTGCAGTTCCTGCGAACTCATTGCCCCCCTGTGGACCGGAAAGGAGACCGTGAAAATACAGCTCCCTTCCACCCATCCCCTGTATGGACTCGCTTTTCCAGATAAAATACCGTCTTATACAATCCGCTGGTATGACCGCGAAGGCCGAAAAATCGAGCGCAGCGGTATCTCGGAAAATGTGTCCGTCGAAATGGATTCAGGGTTTACGACGCCCGTACTCCTTTTTCCGGAAACAGGGGTAGAGGGGCTGCCTCCGGCGGGGGGCATCTATCCATATCATGCGGACGCGGACGGGAATTCTGTCATCCTGAAGACAAACTGGCTCAGGGGCGTGGACGCCTCGTATGCGGAGGAGATATGCCTGAAAGCAGCAGGCGGGTATGAATCGGGACGCATGATTGTCTCTCATTTTAACTGGAACCGGTTTGACGCGGAGATTGCCGTTCTGGACGACCCCCTCCGGCTCGACCGCGAAAGGTTCTTGTCTGCGGTACTGTCGGGAAAAATGACAATGTATGATATTGAAGAGGAAGTGCGGGCGCAGGTGGCGCTTCCGCTGAAAAC
>JAYVSC010000117.1:0-13040 GCA_043775705.1 Spirochaetales bacterium
TTTGCGGGATTGTTGGTCCAGGGGTAGGCCCCGTATACCCATGCGCACGCCGAACTGAGGCTGAAGGTGTGGACCAGGGTGCCGTCGATTCTGAGTTCCAGGGATGCCGTCATTCCGGAACCGTCGAACGAGTCCGGGATGGAGTACCGGACAATCACCGCATTGCCTGCGTATTGCGCGGTCCATGAAATATACTCGCCGACTCCGGTCAGCTTTACGCATTTCCGGCCGGATGATTCAGCTTCGACGGTTCTGTAGGTTGTCAGCGGTCCGAGAACGATTCCGTTAGTCGTGCCGTTTTCGGCCTCCAGCGTATACCGGTCCGAGGCCGCGGGAGGGATCAGCGGCGGATCCTCGGGAATGATCGGGGAGAAGTCACAGGAGCCAAGCGTGCAGATACCGAATGTGACGAAAAATAAAAACAGTGCTCTTGGTGTTTTCATGGGTATTCCTCCGGATAGGTTCTCTGGGTGCATATTGGTTTAACGTTAAACCATAAAACAGGATTTCTGATTCTAAAGCCGTATTACCCTTCCTGTCAATGTAAAAAACATTTTTTAAAGCAGTTGATATGCAGAAAAAAGTAAACTATAGTAACACAATGGAAATAAAAGCAGAGTCGAAATGTCATTTTTGCGATATTTGCGATGGTCATGGGTGTATTTCAGAGCTTCCCGGCATGGGCGGCGCATATTCGAATGAAAACTTTATCAGCAACTGCGCTGATTGGACAAAATATGACGGCTCTGGTACGGAGCTGCCCTTTATAAGGCTCGCACCAATTACCGGCGCAATGCAGAATGTAGGCTATCTTGAAGAGAAGCCGTTTTACTTTGACATCATCAGCGAATCTATTTCAGCGGGAATTCGGCTGAGCATTGGGGACGGATATCCGGATGAAAAACTGAAATTCGGAATTGAGGCTTTACATGAGGCAAAGACGAAGGGCGCCGTATTTATCAAGCCGTACGAAAACACCCGCATTATGGAACGGATGGAATGGGCCTCCGGCGTTTCTGAAATTATCGGCGTTGATATCGATTCTTATGCAATCCTGACCATGCGGAATCTGGTTAACCTTCAGCAGAAAACCGCACGGGATCTTCTTGAACTTAAAAAACACACGCATACACAATTTGCCGTCAAGGGAATTTTTCGGCCTGAAGACATCGAACTGGTTAAGGAGGTCAGGCCGGATATCATTGTCGTATCGAACCACGGCGGACGCGTTGAAACCCTGCACGGGAGTTCCGTCGACTTTCTTGCAGCCTATGGTAAAACTCTGCGCAATTACGCCGGAGAAATATGGGTAGACGGCGGTATCCGCAAAAGGCACGATCTTCTTGCCGCGAAAAAACTCGGTGCTTCCGAGGTGATGATAGGGCGGCCTTTTATTACTGCGCTGCTTCGTTACGGGCACGGCGGAATAAAAACGCGCGTGCAGGAAATGCTGAAACACTAATGTAAGGAGACACTCCATGCCTACTATAAAGGATATTGCCCGTGAAGCGAATGTCAGCGTGACTACGGTTTCCAATGTGATTCACGGGAAAAAAGCTCATGTTGCAGAGGAAACAGTTGAACGTATAACGAAAATAATCGAGGCTCATAATTATACGCCCAACCTGTCAGCCCGGGCCCTGGTGAACAAGTCTTCACGGATCATCGGAGTAATAAATCATTTGATTCCTCTGCAGCAGGGCAGCTTCCTTCAAGATCCTTTCCATGGAGCCTTTATCGGCGGCATCGAGCAGAAGCTTCGCGAACGCGGATACTACATGATGGTCCGCACGGTCGAAGACGAGCAGGAGCTGTTTTCTCTCTTCCAAAACTGGAACCTGGACGGAGTCATTCTTACCGGCCTTTTCGAGGACAGCTTTTTCGGCCGGCTGATTAAGACCGACAAGCCGATTGTTCTCCTGGACAGTTATATCAAAAACGAGAAAATATTCAATGTCGGCCTGGAAGACTATCGGGGAGGACAACTGGCGACCAAATACCTAATCGACAGGGGTCATACGAATATTGTGTTCGCCTCGCCCCCGATCGTCAAGCATGGAGTAATCGACCAGCGTCTGAAGGGGTATACGGATGCGCTTAAAAAAGCCGGGATACCGTTTTCAAAAAAAAATATCTATGAACATGGAATCACGATAGATGAGGGAAAAAAGCTTGGATATCTCCTGAGCGAAAGGAAGGACATTACCGCGATTTTTGCTACTGCCGATATTCTTGCCGCGGGTATTCTATCCGGCCTCCAGGAAAAGGGAGTTCACATTCCCGCGGATATTTCCATTATCGGATTCGATGATCTCTATGTCAGCCGGCTTACGACCCCGCAGCTTACAACCGTCCATCAGGACGCGGAGGAGAAGGGTTCTATCGCGGCTTCGATGATGGTCGATTATCTTGAAAACAAACTGATGCTTTCGAGGAATGTCGTTATGCCGGTTCACATTGTTGAGCGGAATTCGGTAGCAGCGCCGAAAAAATAAATTTTACTGTAAATATTTGTTGACAGGAATTAAAAAGCGGGTTTACACTATTCTTGGTTTAACGTTAAACGCGTTTAACGTTAAACCAAGAAGAAGACGGAGGAATATGTGTGTACCCGAGCGAATAAATATCATCTTTTATGCATTGCAATGCTGATGCTGGCCGCCATTTTGACAAATTGCACCACAAGTATCGCCCCTAAAAAAGCAGGAGCGGACAATGGCCTAAAACAGTTCAGTGCCGCGCGAGATCAGCTTCAGGTGCGTAAGCCGACAGTCCGCAGCGAAAAAGATCCGCTCGTACTGGTGCATTATATGCCCTGGTTTCAGGCTCCTCCCGTCGAAACGGGTTATGGTTTTCATTGGCATCAAGGCGGCGGAGTATTTGATCCCTTTGAAACACTGAGCGACGGAAGGGCGAAAATCGCGTCACATTATTACCCCCTCACCGGACCCTATGATACCCGTGATACGAGTGTGCTTGAATATCAGGTATCGATAATGAAAATGAGCGGAATCGACGGAGTTATTTTTGACTGGTATGGAATAGAGGATGCCCTCGACTACAAGCAGATTCATGAATCAACGATCGCGATGATCGCCGTTCTAAAAAAAGCAGGAATGAAATTTGCCGTATGCTATGAAGATCAGAGCATAGGAAAAATGATAGAGGCAAAGGGTCTCACAAAAGAAGGCGCTCTCGAAGAGGGCAAGAAAGTATTCAGCTGGATGCAGAACGCCTGGTTTACCGATGATGCGTACGTAAAATTTGACCGACGCCCTCTGGTGTTGTGCTTCGGTCCGCAATACTTCAAAGATTGGAGCCAATGGACAGCTCTGTTCGAGAAGACGAATCCGAAGCCCTGGTTTGTGAGCCTTGACAATCATAACGAGGGAACGGTTGACGGATCCTATAACTGGCCTCCCATGTGGGCCGCAACCGCAGGCAAGCTGGGCATTCCCCGCCTTGTCACCTACCTGAACGACTTTTATACCAAACAGTACAACAAGGCTTTTCTCGTCGCCACCGCATTCCCCGGCTTCCACGATATTTATCAGCAGGCGGGCAACGGGGCGAGCTACGGTTTTCTTGATGACGGAAAAACCGAAACTTTCAGGCTTACCGTTGATGCCGCGCTCATGGCCAATCCCGACGTAATACAAATAGCGACCTGGAATGACTACGGCGAAGGCACGACAGTCGAGCCGACGATCGAACGGGGCTATGAGTATCTTGAATACCTTCAGGGCATACAGAAAAATTTTGATCCTGTTTTTCCCTTCGACAGGCTTGATCTGCGGTCGGCAATCGAAATATATAAACTCACCGTTTCCGGAAAAGCCACAGACGACCAGAAGAAACTTCTCGGCAAGGCGACGGACGCGATTTTCTCGGGCAACGCTTCGGCGCTTCGTGAAGCGCTGAAGGGGGCAAAAATCACGACGGATTTTTCGGTCAGTCCTTTGCTCAGGGATACATCAAAGGCCTCCACGGCGGCCTCGTCAACAGCCAAGGTGTTCGACGCGGCGGGAAAGAAGAATCTCGCGCTTGGAATGCCCGTGGTGGCCTCAAGCCATATTTACGATTTTACCGGGAACAAGGCTATTGACGGAGACTTGCTGACCTATTGGGAAGGCGGGACAAACACCTATCCGAATACGGTGATAGTCGACCTGGTTTCCTCGCGTCAGCTGTCGAGCGCAGTCATCAAGCTGAATCCGAAACGGATATGGAATTCGAGAAAGCAGAAAATTGAAGTGCTCGTCAGCGATGACGGGCAAAAGTACACAAGCCTCCTTCCGGCGGCTGAGTATGCGTTCGATCCGGCGGCGAATGAAAATGTCGTGGCTATTACGCTGAACGTAAAAGCGCGGTATCTCCAGCTGGTGTTCACGAATAATACCGGCGGAAAAGCCGGTCAAATTGCGGAGCTGGAAGTATACGGGGAATGAGGATTTATCGCTGATCTGGTTTAGGCCGAACCGGCTCAGCGTTAAAAATAAAACAAATTTGAGATGGGGGTTTACTATGAAACGAACGGGAAAAATGATCGGAATAGCCGCAGCGATGGTTTTGGCTTTAACGGTAATCGGCTGCAAGACCGATGCGAAAGAGGATACCGCGGCACCGGTTACGGTGCTTTCCGATGTATATCAGACTTTTTATCTGAACATCGCCGATGAAGGTTTGGGCGGACTTGAAGGTTTCCATATCAAGAATCTGGGAACGGCCTCTGCGGGCATCGTGATTGACCGTGTTTTTGCCTCGACGACAAAATCAGAAGCCGGCGCAGTAGACGTATTTACTTTTGCCGTGCCCGAAACAGGAACGAATTACTGGGGATTCGGAGCCGGTACAATCGCAAACGGCGAATGGTCTTCCGGTGAGGTAGCCGCCCCCGTGGCGCCCGAGCTGGAAGTTTATTCTACCGGTTTTGCCACTTCCGTGTTTGTGGATGCAGTGTATGTGGGCGTTGTCGCGAAAAATCTTTCCGCAACGGTAAGCGGCGGGAAGCTGTCGTTTGTGCCTATCATTTCCGGAACCGTAGAGACAGCCAAGGCAAAAACTTTTGAGGAATTCTTTAAATAAACAATTTTTATTATGTCGGCTTTCCCGGGTTTCGGCCCGGGGAAATTCGTCCGACCCGGGAGTCATCGATGAAACTGAAAAAGGTTAGTTATGCGCTGTTTATTCTTGGTGTATCCGGCTGTCTTTTTGCGGGAGAGGTATCAGTAGCTGACGGCGGGCATTTTGACATTACTTCGCGAACGTCTCTTGGAATTGACCTTGATAATACCTATCGGTACGGTCTGGATCAGGAGTTGACGAATTTTCAATTGGTGCTCAATCTTGTTCCCTATCAAAAGCTGAGCAACCGCGTGAATTCGCCGGATGCAGTGGGCTTTATCGATTTTACCTTGTTTCATCTTGATTTGATGACAAATGAAGCCATTGGATACAACGCCGGCGTGCCCGATGATAATGGTGCCTACCTAAGGAGAAACCGTTTTCAAACTGGTGAATTTATAGCCGGTATCGCAAAGGGGAACTGGATTTTCCAGATGAACGCGGGAGCAAACGAGCCTTTCTGGTCTCCCTGGAACAAGGGTCTGCAGTTTGTGAATGACAAGGTAAAATTCACCTGGGCTTATCTCGATTCCATGGTAGACGTCAAGCGGACCAAAACCATTGCGGAGTTTTTTGCCCCGCCGGCCGCCGCGACTGATACGCCTCCAAATGCGCAGAATCCCGTTGTCGCCCAATTCCAGCAGGACGGGAAAGGTCCGACGGATTCCTATGGGCTGAACCTGGGAGGAGCCACTATCGGAGCGATGTACAACAAGGAAAGCGCGTACGGTTTCAGCGTGAAGTTCGCGACTGAATACGGATACGACAGCGAATCGATAACCGAAAAAAACAAAAACGGTTTGGCGGCAGGCTTTGATTATGTCTTGACGCCGAAAGCCCATCCGGGCTTGAAGGTTATCGGTTCTGCCGGAGGAAGCTACGAATACGGACTGGATGCGAACAGCGATCCGATAATGACAGGCTTAAAGGTCGGCTATAATATACCGCTGAACGATGATATTTCCCTCGAGCCCTATGTCGGGTCGGATATCGGGACCATGATTCGTGAAAACGGCAAAGCTGATGTTTTCGAATTTGAGGCATCGTCCGGGCTGACCATGCGGTGGCCGGGACAGGGCGGCTGGTACACCGATTATATTCTTGAAAAGGACGGACGGGTGTTTCCTGGAATGTCGCTGGGTTATAAGCTGTATGGAAACAGCGGGCAAAAGGCGGACGAGTACCAGACCAGCATGAAATTTACGCTGTTTGAACCCCGCGGTGATGACGGAGTTTTTTACGGCATCGGTTCTGAAATGATCGTTGATTTCATCAATATTTCGCAGGACAGCCGCTCGCTGCTGGGTACTTTCTATGTGGATTATGCCATTGCGGGTTTTCTGAACGGGCCCGGAACCCTGATTCCCTGGACAACTATTTGTTATGACAATGTTCCGAAGGCAGATTCAGGGCGTGAAAACGCGGTAAAAGTGGATGCCGGCGTGAAGTTGCAGAATGCGATAACAAACACAATGTTCGGCCTGGTTTGGAACAGCGGCGATTTGCTGAATACCAGCGCAGGGATCAGGTACGGGTATTTCAAGGTGCTTGTAGAGATCAAGTATTAATTAACAGTTTTTCCTGAAAATAAGCGTTAATCTTTCTTGACTTATCCAAAGAGAAGGGTTTACACTAAATTAGGTTTAACGTTAAACGGTTTTATAGACGCACAGAAAGTCTGTAAAAGAATTATAGTTTTAGTACGAAGGAGAGAGTATGAAAAGGACAATAGCTGTTCTATGTATGGGTCTTGCTCTTGCTGGTTTTGTTTTTGCAGGCGGATCCAAAGATGCCGCGAAAGACGGCAAGGTAACGGTAAAACTGGGTATCTACCCGGAAGACACGCTTGCGGGTGATATTGCCCTGCATGCCGGTTATATCAAGGAAATGGCAGCCGCCTATCCTAACGTGACAATTCAGCCTGCCCAGTACCGCTATGCAACCGATACCTTCGTATCGCTCGCGGAATCAGGACAGCTTCCCACAATTTTCGAATCATGGTTTACCGAACCCCAGAAACTTATTGCCGGCGGTTTTGTGAAGGATATCACCGCCGAGGTTAAGGCGGCCGGTCTGGACAAAAAAATGAGTCCCGCTATCCTGAGCCTCCTTTCAAAAGACGGCAAGATCTACGGGCTTCCCCGCGACGGCTATGCCCTCGGTCTCATGATGAACGTGGACCTTTTCAAGAAGGCCGGACTCGTCGATAAAGACGGCGTTCCCCTCTATCCGAAAACATGGGATGAGCTTGCAAAGACCGCGCAGATCATCAAGGCAAAAACCGGTGCGGCCGGACTCTGCCTTCTCGCCAAGGACAACGCCGGCGGATGGCACTACACCAACATCGCCTGGGGCTTCGGAGCCACCTTCGTTACCCAGAAGGGCGGAAAATGGGTAGCCCAGCTTAACTCTGCGGAATCCAAAGCCGCCCTCCAGTACATCAAGGACCTGAAATGGAAATATGACGTCCTTACCGCTGATCCTACCAACGAAGACTGGGGAACAGGCTTCCGCGCAATCGGTACCGGTGCCGCAGCCATGTACATCGGCGCAGGCGACGCGGTCAGCCAGCCCACACAGACGAACGGTCTCCCCGTCACAAGCCTTGCGATGGCCCCGGTTCCAGCCGGTCCCAAGGGCCAGTTCTCCCTTTCCGGCGGAACGCCTTACATGTTCGCGAACAACGCGACCAATGAAGAAGTAAAAGCGGCAATCGAGTATCTCGGAATCATGGGAAGACTTCCCGTCGTAACCGATAAAACAATTGCAGGGCTGAACGCAGACGCCGCGAACCGCAAGAACGAGGGTATTCCCGTAATTCCCCCGTTCCCTGCCTGGACAGACGCTGCGTATCTAAAAGCACAGCTCGACGCGAACGAAGCACACAAGAACATCGACATGAAGCTGTACAAAGACTACTTCTCCAAGATTTCGGAAAAGGGAAATCTCCGATCCGAGGAGCCGATGAACGCCCAGGATCTCTACGCCGAACTCACGAAATGCCTCCAGGCCGTCGTGACCGACAAGAACGCCGATGTGACTGCGCTTCTTGACAAGGCCCAGAAAAATTTCCAGACCATCCTCGATACTACCGCGAACAAAAAGTAAAATGCAATCGGTGCGGCAGGTGAAAGCCTGCCGCACCTTTTCACGGAATAGGGCACCAATAACGGAGGGCAATAAATGAGCACAGCAGTTTCCGCCTTGAGCATAAAAAAAAGTCCGCTATCGGTATTTCTGCAAAAGAATTTGTCCGGCTGGATGATGCTGCTGCCCAGCGTAATTCTCTTTTCTTTTTTCATGTGGGTTCCTCTCTTTGAGAGCATTCAGCTTTCGCTTTACAAGGCTCAGGGCATGCGCTTCGTGCAGTTTGTCGGCCTGCAGAATTATTTCGACGTGTTCGCTCATCCGGATTTCATGCCCGCGATCGTCAATACGTTCATGTATACGTTCTGGTCCCTGATAATAGGTTTCCTCGTTCCCGTCATAACCGCTATTTTAATCAATGAAGTAAGAAAGGGAAAATCCCTTTTCAAGATAGGTATTTATCTTCCAAATATCGTACCCGGCATGGCGATGATCCTTATGTGGTCATTTATCTTCAAGCCCGGCGATACGGGAATATTGAACATACTGTTGAAATTTATGGGCATTCCCTCTCAGGCATGGCTGACCAATCCGGAGTGGACCATCCCCCTTATTGTCCTCACGCTGACCTGGAAGGGAGCAGGCGCGACGGCGCTACTGTATATCGCCGGACTTCAGGGCATTGATCCGGAGCTGTATGAGGCCGCGATTATCGATGGGGCCGGCATCTGGAGGCGCATCAGGCACATCACGCTTCCCAATATCTACAATCTCGCACGCACTATGTTCGTGCTTCAGATCATAGCGGTATTTCAAATACTGTACGAACCGCTCGTGCTGACGAACGGAGGACCGAACAATGCGTCCATATCGATCATGCAGCTTGTGTTCAGGTATGCGTTCCAGCAATTTGATTATCCGAAAGCCGCGGCTGTCTCGGTGATCATATCGCTGATCCTTGCCGTCCTGACCGCACTGTCATTCAAGCTGAACAAAGTACAGGACATGTAGGCTCATGCCGAATAAGGAGATACATCATGGCAAAAAAAACTAAAATAGATAGCTCCGGCATCATCCGCGATTTTGACCTCAAACGGGCGAACGTGCGGCTCACGTACCGCATTATATACATTGTCAGCTGTATTGCGCTTTTTATCGGAGTGGCGCCCTTGATATGGATTTTTCTCTCAAGCTTCAAGGATCTGAAGGAGTTCATCACGGAGATGACCATATTTCCAAAAAGCTATGATCTCTCCCGTTTCGTCGTTACATGGAACGCGCTTCATTTCCTGCAGTATTACCGTAACTCTTTTATTTCGGTGCTCGGGAGCGTTTTCTGCGCCGTGTTCTTCAACGGCCTTTTCGGCTACGCGCTGTCGAAAATACAGCCGGCCGGACACAAGGTTCTGTACACGCTCATCCTATGGGGTTTGCTTATTCCTGCAACGACCAGCATCGTTCCTCTTTTCATTAATATCACCCGGCTTCATCTGAATGGAAGTTTTCTTCCTCTTTGGCTTTCAATGGGCGCAAACGCCTTTTACGTGGTTTTGTTCAAGAACTTTTTTGACTCGCTGCCGAAGTCTTTGATCGAGGCTGCGAAGATCGATGGATGCACCGATATGTACATTTTCTTTAAAATCGCCGTTCCCTTAAGCCAGGCAATCGTCATGGTTGTCGTCATGTATTCGATAAATGCGGCATGGTCGGATTTCCTTCTTCCTTATCTGACTCTTAAGGGTTCGGGCCTTGAAACGGTAATGGTGCGGCTTTTCCAGTTCAGGGGAAGCAGGGCCAGCGATATGGATATTTTGAGGGCAATTGTGTTCGTGATAATTCCGCCGGTCGTCCTTTTTCTGGTTTTTCAAAAAAGGATAACGCAGGTTACGATGCAGTCGGGCATCAAGGGTTAACTTTAGAAAAAAGTAAAATAAGCGTCTCAATAATTAATTTGGAAGATGCTAGAGGTGTATACAATGGCAAAGATAGCAGACAATTATTTAAAACTGGATCCATGGAAAATTATGGAAGAGGGATGGGATGCCTCGAAAAGTCTCGTGTCCGAGTCGATTTTTTCTTTGGGAAACGAATACATGGGAGTGCGGGGATATTTCGAGGAAGGCGGTGCGACGGAATCGCTTTTGGGAAGCTATTTTAATGGAATATATGAAGAGGAAAAAAGCGTTAATGAGTCCGCGTACAAGGGGATAGTCCAGAAAACGCATTACATGGTCAATTCGGTTGACTGGCTCTATGCGCGCGTCTTTTTTGAAGGGGAAAGGCTTGATTTGGGTTTCTCCTCCATCCGAAACTACCGGCGCACGCTCGACCTCCGCAAGGGCACCGTTGTCCGCGAATTTGACTGGCTTACTTCGGGCGGGAAGGTTATCGGTTTCGCGTTCACGCGTTTTTTGGACATGCAGAATCCCGAGCAGGGGTTCCAAAAAATAGAGGTTATCCCGAGAGGCTTTTCCGGAACCGTTGAAGTGCATATCGGGAACGATTTTAATACAATTCATCAAGGACGGAAAAAGTGTCTCTGGAATGAAATTCGACGGGAGTTTTTCAGTGACGGCGCGGCTGTTCTGGCCTCAACGCTGACTACGGGACAGCGCGTGTTTTCCGGCTTTACCTGGAAGTCGAACAGGTCCGCCGTACCGTCGCAGAAAGAAAGCGACAAGGCGGCCTGTTTGGTTTTCCATCTTCCAGTTCTGGACAATGAAGAAAGCAGGATCGAAAAAAAAATATACAACCTCGTCGAAAAGGACGCAAGGGTTGATTCCTCCGTTGTGTGGAAGGCAGGCAGCCTCGGCCTTAAACAGCAGGAAGACCGTCTGTTTGAGGATGCCGCGAGGGACCAGGAAAAATATTGGGAAAGCGTGTGGGAGCAGTTCGACATCCGGATAGACGGGGATGAAAAAAACCAGCAGGGCATACGTTTCTGCATTTTTCAGATGCAGCAGACCTATCACGGACAGAATGCGTCAAACAACATAGGGGCGAAGGGTTTGACCGGGGAGTCGTATAACGGCCACGCGTTTTGGGATACGGAAACATGCTGCCTTCCCTTTTACCTCTTTACAAATTTAAAAGCCGCGAAAAATCTACTGGAATTCCGCTACTCGACGCTCCCGCAGGCGCTGGCGAGGGCAAAGCAGCTGGACAGCCGCGGCGCATGCTATCCGGTGGCTACCCTTAACGGCGAAGAGGCCTGCAACCTCTGGCAGCACGCGAGTCTGCAGTTTCAGCCCAGCACGGCCGTCGCCTACGGCATTGCCCATTACAGCCGCCTCAGCGGTGACAAGGCATTTTTATTCGGCCACGGCATCGAGATGCTCATACAGATCAGCCGGTTCCTGGAATCGCGCGGTGCATGGAGCCAGACGAAAAACGGTTTCGGATTTTACGCGGTGATGGGCCCGGACGAATTCCACATGATGGTCAACAACAACTGCTACACAAACCTGATGGCAAAGAAAACCTTCGAGTTCACTATAGAAACACTTTCACTCATGCGAAGCCTCGCGCCGGTCGAGTATGATGAGGTCATCAGAAAAACAGGATTGACAGAAAAAGAGACAACGCAGTTTTCCATGTGCGCGGATAAAATGATACTTCTGTATGACAGAGCGACTAAGCTCTTCGAACAGCATGAGGGTTATTATGATCTGCCGCATATCGACGTGGACAAGATTCCGATAACCGATTTCCCCCTGTATCATCATTGGTCCTATGACCGTATCTACCGCACGGACATGATCAAGCAGCCCGACGTGCTCATGTTCATGTTCCTGTTCGACCAGGAATATACCCTTGAGGAAAAACGAGCCAATTATGAATACTACGAACCGAGAACCGTTCATGAGTCCTCGCTGTCGCCGTTCGTTCATTCCATATTCGCGTCGGAGCTCGGCAAGCACAACGAGGCCTTTGATTTCTTCGGATTCGCCACGAGAATGGACCTCGACAATTACAACCGAAATTCGGGAGAGGGGCTGCATACTACGAGCATTGCCGCCGCATGGGCAAACATCGTATACGGTTTCGGCGGCATGAGAAGCGACTCCGAGCCTCTTGCCTTTAATCCTTCCCTGCCCGCACAGTGGAAAGGGTATGAATTCCGTATCGTATACCGCACTTCCCATATCAGCGTCACGGTAACGGGCGACTCGGTCAAGATCAGGTTTGTCGACGGGACTGACAGGGATATTCTCCTCAAGGTGTACGGAAAAGAATATTCTCTCGGTAAAAAGGGATTGATTATTTCATTGCCGGAATGGCGAAAGGGTTGAGCTATGCCGATAATAGGTGATTGGTCGGTAACTGATAAAGGCACCGGAGACGATGACATCCTTACAAACGGAAATAGGTTTCTGATCGGAAACGGATACTTCGGATATCGGGGTATAGTCGAGGAAGCGGACGCGTCCTTTTTCCCCGCATGCATTCTGAGCGGCCTTTATGATAAACAGAACGATAAATGGCGGGAACCGGTAAACGCACCGAATAGTCTGTCGGTCCGGGTTTGTTACGGAGACAGCGGTCTGCATCTTACTATAAAAAGCGAAAGCCTTGTTTCGCATGAACAATCTCTTGATTTCAGGTATGGTATTTTCTCGCGCTCGAGCGTGTGGAATGCGGGAAACGGGCGCGTGGCGGTTTTATCCGAGCGTTTTGCGAGCCTTGACGACGCGCACCTGCTCTGCATGAGATACACGATATGCGCCGACGCCGACATGGAACTGAAGATACTGCACGGAATTGACTGTGCGGTATGGGATATAAACGGACCCCACCTGGAGAACTTTGCATTTTACCAAAAAGACAAC
>JAYVSC010000118.1:0-15079 GCA_043775705.1 Spirochaetales bacterium
GAAAGACAGCATTCCATTCTGGACATTAAAGACCTGTCCATGGTTTTCGGCGGACTGCGGGCGATTGACTCCGCGACCTTGAGCATCCGTAAAGGCGAAATTACCGCTCTCATCGGCCCTAACGGAGCCGGAAAAACAACCATATTCAACTGCATCACCGGGGTATATAACCCTACCTCCGGCTCGGTATCCATCAATCCTACCGGACGAAAGAAAGAAATAATCCAGGGAATGAAGCCGAATATCATCAACCGGAAGGGGCTTGCGCGGACGTTCCAGAATATCAGGCTTTTCGGCAATATGAGCGTTTTGGAAAACGTGATGATAGCGCGTCATAATTCCCTGAAAGCCGGGGTAATCCGCGCGATTCTGCGAGACAAGCGCACAAGGGAAGAAGAAGCGCGTGTCATCGACGAGAGCTACGAAATCCTGAAAAAAATGAACCTTCACATGTTCGTGAATGAGGCAGCGAGGAACCTTCCGTACGGCGCGCAGAGAAGGCTTGAAATAGCCCGTGCCCTCGCGACCGATCCCTTTCTTTTGCTGCTGGACGAACCCGTCGCCGGCATGAACCCGCACGAAACCCGTGACCTGGAAGAAACCATCCACCTGATTTCCGAAAAGGAAAAAGTGACGATCCTGCTCATTGAGCACGATATGAGCCTCGTGATGAATGTTTCCGATCATATTTATGTGCTTGATTACGGCCGCGTTATCGCGGAAGGAAATCCGGAGCAGATAAAAAACAATCCTGAAGTGATCAAGGCGTATCTGGGAGAATAACATGGCATTACTGAAACTTGAAAATGTGTGCACTTTTTACGGAAATATTCAGGCTCTCCGGAACATATCCCTTGAAGTCGAGGAAGGGCAAATCGTCACGCTTATCGGCGCGAACGGGGCGGGAAAGACAACCGCCCTCATGTCCATCTGCGGCATTTCTCCCGTCAGAAGCGGACGGGTTTTGCTTGACGGCGAGGACATCACCAAGATAATCCCGAACAAGATTGTCGAGCGCGGTATATCCCAGGTTCCCGAGGGCCGCCGCATATTTCCTCAGCTGACGGTGAGCGAGAACCTGGATATGGGTGCCTTTCTACGAAAGGACAAGGCCGGCATAAAGCGCGATCTTGATGAGGTTTTTTTACTTTTTCCGCGCCTTGCTGAACGCAGACACCAGGCGGGCGGCACTTTGAGCGGGGGCGAGCAGCAGATGCTTGCGATATCCCGCGCCCTGATGATGCGTCCCCGGGTGCTCCTTCTCGACGAGCCGTCGCTCGGACTCGCGCCCATCTTCGTGCAGCATATTTTCGAAATCATCAAGAAAATAAATGACGAGCGCAAGACCACCATATTTCTCGTCGAGCAGAACGCGCATATGGCGCTGAAGATAGCCCACAAAGGGTATGTGCTCCAGAACGGAGCGATCAAGATGGAAGACACCTCGGCCAACCTCCTGGCCAATGCGGAAGTGCGGAAAGCGTATCTCGGAATATAGTTTTCGCGGAAAGACAGCAGCGGGACGGATTATATGCTATAATTATCGTATATCATAATGAGCAGGAGGAATAATATGTTTGTGTCTGATGTTATGACCCGGAACCCTTTATATATCCACCCCGAAATGTCGGTGCCCGACGCACGGGCGTACCTGAAAAAGGAAAAAGTAGGACGGCTTCTTGTCCTCGACAAGAGCAGCAATCTTGTCGGAATCGTGACGGAGCGTGACCTCATCAACGCGAGCCCGTCTGTTGCCACCACGCTCGATATCTACGAAATGAGTTATCTGCTCTCGAAACTTAAGGTTGAGTCCGTGATGCAGAAAAACGTGATAACGGTCGGTGAAAATGTGGTCATCGAGGAAGCCGCGCGTATTATGGTCGACAACTCGGTCAGCGCGCTTCCGGTAATGAGCGGAGACACCCTTGTGGGAATAGTTTCTGACGGGGATCTTTTCAGGCTTTTCATTGATCTTTTCGGCGCGCGCAAGGAAGGCATAAGGCTTACACTCTTGGTGGAGGAAAAGCCCGGTGAACTTCATGCGATAACACACGCCATAGCCGAAAAGGGCGGGAACGTTATTTCGTTTGTCCTGTGCAGCGGCCGGACTGTTTCGAACAGGATCTGTATATTCAAGGTCACCGAAATGAAAAAGGACGAGCTTTTGGCGACCGTTAAGCCGCTCGCCCTGGAAATAATCGATATACGCTAAGATACGGGAATAAAAAAAAGCGGCATCAACATGCCGCTTTTTTTTTATTCTTTTCCGGATTTACCGGGCAGTCTGATGGTGATCGCCCCTTTCTTTTTTTTCTTTTCCACCACTTTTTCCGAGGGCAATTCCCATTCAACGTTTATCGACCGGTGCCTTATTTCCGGTATGGAGGCAAGGTTGGTGCAGTCGTCCCTGTGGATGATGATGCCCCGTCCCCGCGAGACATAACCGGTAATTGGTACGGGCGGCATGGGCTTGCAGCAGTGCGCGAACTTGATCATGAAATTCGTTGTATCCCCGATGCGTATCTTGAGCACCGCGGTGTCAAATTCCCTCTCCTGTGCTTCTCCCTCTTCCTCTCCCTGTCTGCCCCGGTGATGAGCCGGCGGAGAAATAATGCCTCTCTCGGAATCGGTGGTTTCCTTTTTGTCAAAAGCGGCGGTCGGGTCATTCGCCTGGAGCCAGGCACGAATTTTCTGCCGGGCTTTGGCCGTATGCACGCTGTTGTACTGGTTCTGCGTCGGGTGGGCTTGGGGATGGGTACTGATTTCCACCACCTGCGTGTTCTTCAGGCTCTGCGACAGTTGGATGATGGACCCGTCTGCCTTGGCCCCGACTATTTTCTCGCCGATGGCGGAATGGATTGTATAGGCAAAGTCTATCGGCGTCGATCCCGCGGGAAGCTCGATAATGTCGCCTTTAGGAGTAAACACGAAAATCGAGTCGCCCAAAAGGTCTGACTTTATCCGGGCGAGAAAATCTTCGTCCGTAAAGCGGTTTTGGGAAAGTTCCTTGAGCTGGTTGATTATGGAAAGGTGATCGGCGGTAACCGAGTCTCTGACTGCCCCTTTTTTGTATATCCAGTGGCTCGCAATCCCGTTTTCGGCGATATTGTGCATTTCATGAGTACGTATTTGTATTTCCAGAGGCCGGCCCTCGATGCACATGACTGTCGTGTGGAGGCTCTGATAGCCGTTGGCTTTTGCCATGGCGATATAGTCTTTGAACCGTCCGTCGAGGGGTTTCCAGATAGTGTGCACCAGGCCGAGCAGCGTGTAGCACTCGTTGACGCTCGCACAGAGTATCCGCATTGCAAGGAGATCGAACATCTCGTCTGCAGCCTTGTTTCTCTTTTTCATTTTCTGGTATATCGAGTAAAAATGCTTGGCCCGTGAATGGACGGATATCTCGATACCCGCTTTGTGAGCAGTTTTGTATATTTCCTTCTCGGCTTTTTCTAGAAAACCTTCGCGCTCTCCTTTTTTTGCCGCTACAAGGTTTTTAATTTGTTCAAATACGTCGGGATTGATGAATTTGAGGCTGAGGTCCTCAAGCTCGTCCTTGATGGACGAAATACCCAGGCGGTTCGCCAACGGCGCCCATATATCAAGCGTTTCCTGGGCCATCAGTTTTTGGGTGTCGGCGGGGAAATTCTTGAGCGAGCGCATTTTGTCCAGGCGGTCGGCAAGGCGTACCAGGATAATGCGGATGTCGTTGACCATCGCGAAAAACATTTTCCTTATTGATTCAGCCTGCTGCACGGATTTATTCTGGAGCTTGAGCCCGGATATGCGCGAAGTTCCTTTGACGATGAGCGCGACGCTTTTCCCGAATTTCGCCTCGAGTTCCTCGGCGGTGATGCCGAGATCTTCCATGGAACCATGCAGAAAAGCGCAGATAACGCTGTCCCCGTCAAGGTGAAGCCCGGCGAGGATACGCCCCACGCGGAGGGGATGATCCATGAAGGATTCCCCGCATCCGCGAATCACGCCTTTTTTTCTTTCCTGCATGTAAGTCCAGGCGGACTTCATGCGCTGTTTTTCCTCTTCGGTGAAATGAGGAAAGTCTATATAGAATTTTTCAAGCACTTCCATCATGGCTGTCTTCCTTCTATGACGCGATCCTGGCCTTCAAGATCCTTGTGAATAACTATATCAATAAAGCCGGAAAGATTTAAATAGTCCGCCGCTTCTTTTGCGTGATATTCTCCGGTTTCCACGAGAAGCGTGCCGCCGGGTACAAGGGCCGTACGGGCATTTTGAATTAGCGGCCGAACGAGATCAAGGCCGTCCTCGCCGCCGTCGAGGGCCAGAAGGGGTTCTCCCCTGCCGTCGTCCAAAAGAGCGGAAGCAGCGGCGGACGGAACGTAAGGCGGATTCGAGACTATCAGATCGTAGTAATCCTTCCGGGGGAAGGGATTGCGAAGATCGCTCTCGATGAAGAGGATGGGAAGATTTGCCGCATTCTCCCTTGCGACTTTGAGCGCTTCCGGGGAGATATCGGTGGCGGTAATGGTAATGCCGGGACAGCTGTGACCGAGGGCTACGGCGATGCATCCCGATCCGGTGCACACATCGAGTACCTGCACCGGCTGTTCCCTTAGCCCTGACTGACTTTGGGTTTCGCGCAGGCTGCTGATCACTGCTATCGCGCGTTCGACGAGAATCTCCGTGTCTGCCTTCGGGATTAAAACGGTGGGGTTTACCTTGAAGGGTAGGCCCCAGAATTCTTTCGTTCCCGTTATGTAGGCGACAGGGAAACCCTTTTTGCGGAGGGCAATTGCGTCAAAAAAGGGCCCTTCGTGAATGCCCAAGGGCATTTCAGGGTGTGCGAGCAGCTGTGTCTTGGACACGCCGAGATAAAAGGCGAGGATGAGCAGTATATCGAGGGACGGGGAATCCCCTCCTGCGTTGAAGTCCGTGGAAAGGGGAGAAAGAAGAATTTCAAGGGCTTGTATTCGGGCTTCACCTACAGTCATTTGTCAAGTGTAGCAGGTTTGATGGTGACTGCCAATTATTGATACAAAAAAAAATCTGCTTACTGGGCAGTTTCGGCCTTGAGCTGTTCTTCGCGGGCGGCGATGTAGAGTCCCTCGATCAATTCCCCTATGTCTCCTTGCATGACAAGGTCCAGTTTGTAGAGGGTAAGATTGATGCGGTGGTCGGTCAGCCGGTTTTGAGGGAAATTATAAGTTCTGATGCGTTCGGAGCGGTCGCCCGAGCCAACCTGGCTTTTACGCTCTGCGGCCCGTTCGGCGTTTTTTTTGCCGTCCTCAAGCTCGAAAAGGCGTGCGCGAAGCACCCGCATCGCTTTGGCTTTGTTCTTGATCTGGCTTTTCTCGTCCTGGCAGATAACGACGAGTCCGGTGGGTAAATGTGTAAGGCGAACGGCCGAATCGGTCGTATTGACGCACTGCCCGCCTGGGCCGCCCGCACGCATGCTGTCGATGCGGAGATCCTCGTTTCTGATGTTGATTTCGGTTTCTTCGGCTTCGGGCAGTACGGCGACGGTAACCGCGCTCGTGTGGATGCGTCCTGATCCTTCGGTCGTGGGTACACGCTGCACCCGGTGCACGCCTGATTCGTAGCGGAGGCTGCCGTACACGTACTTGCCGGATATCGAAAACGAGATTTCCTTGAATCCCCCGAGGGCGGTTTCATTCGATGACATGACTTCGTACTTCCATCCCTTGTTTTCGGCGTAGCGGGTATACATGCGGAAAAGGTCAGCGGCAAAAAGAGCCGCTTCGTCGCCGCCCGTACCGCCTCGAATTTCCATGATAATATTTTTTTCCTCAAGCGGGTCGGGGGGGATCAGGAGGACTTTCAGCTGGTTTTCGCTTGCCGCATGCTTTGCCTCGAGTTCGCGGAATTCTTCCTTGGCCATTTCTTTCATGTCCGGATCGGTCGTTTCCTGCATCATCGTGCGGGTATCGGAGAGGTCTTTTTCCAGCTGGGTAAAGCGCGCGTATTCCTCCATCAATTTGGAGAGATAGGAATGTTCGCGCATGATATCTTTATACCGCTTTGCGTCGCGTATTAAATTAGGGTTTTGTATTTCTGTTTCAAGTTCGTTAAAATGAACTTTGAGCCGTTCGAGTCTGTCTTGCATGGGAACAAATATAACAGATTACAGGAAGCTCTTCAATCAGCCTTAACGGCCCTGTTTTACAGGTGTCCGCGGAGCGGGTGATCCTTTTACGGGAGTTCTGGCGGCCGCCGGTTTGGCAGCAGGGGCAGCAGCCCTGGGTGTTCTGGTTGAGGCCGGGCGTGCGGATGTGTTTTTTTTAAGCGTCACTTTTGTTCCGGGCGGGGACATCAGGGTTGAGGCGGAAATGACCCTGGCTGTGTTCCGGGCTCCGGCAAGGCCGCTTTTGCCGGGTTTGAAAAAACCGAAGAGGCTTCCGCAAAGACCGCCTGCAAGATGGGCAAACTGGGATATATCGTCGCCCTTGAATGCATTCAGTACCTCGCGGCCGAGGTAGAGGATGACGATGAGGATAAAGGTAAGGGGCACGTCATCCTTTCCGTGATTGGTGAAGGAAGCGAGCAATATCATCATGAATACCACGCCCGAGGCGCCGAGCAGGGGATGGGGAAAAAAACAGGCATTGAGAACGCCGGTGACGAAGCCGGTAACGATGATCATCAGGAACATCGTCAGGGAACCATAGGTTTCTTCGAGCATGGGACCGAGAAGGAGGATGTACGCCATATTGCTGATCAGATGGTTCCAGTCGGCATGTCCCGCGATATGGGTAAAAAGGCGGAGATAGTTGAGGGGCACCAGGAGATCGAAGGACAGCGCGTTCGGAACAGTGAAAAACGCGCGGGTAAGGCCGTGAATCACCGACTGGTCCAGAAAAACCACCAGGGTGCAGAAAAAAGCGTAGGTCAGGGTTGTGGGGGCATTGTACTTAATTTTCATAGGTTAATTTAACCGGACAGTGATCCGAGCCGTAAATTTCATTCAGTATCGTCGATTCAGTTACCTTCGGCATAAAGGACGGATTTACGCAGTGGTAGTCGATTCTCCAGCCGATGTTTTTTTCCCGCGCATGAAAGCGGTAGCTCCACCAGCTGTATTTGACCTGTTCCGGATGAAAGGCACGGAAGGTATCTATATACCCCGCCTCGGTAAAGGTATCCATCCAGGCCCGTTCTTCGGGTAAATAACCGGGATTTTTCACGTTCGCTTTGGGATTTGCGAGGTCTATCGGTTTATGGGCGATATTGTAGTCGCCGCACAGGATAATGTTCTTGCCGGAAGCGACCAGTTTGCCGCAGGTTTCAAGGATGGCTGCGCAAAAGTCGAGTTTGTAAGGGAGCCGCGCGCCTTCTTCCTGGGAATTGGGGAAATATGCCGAAATTATGACTGCTTCCGGAAACTCAGCCATTATGACGCGGCCTTCGTCGTCAAATTCAGGATAATTGAAGGTTCTAATGTCAAGAGGCTCTATTTTGCTGTATATTGCGGTTCCCGAATAACCTGCTTTTTTGGCCGAACTGAACCAGGACTTGTAGCTTCCTGTGGGAAGGACGGGGTTCACCAGTTCATCGATGAGCTGGCCCTTGTGGGCTTTCGTCTCCTGCAGACAGAGCACGTCAGGCGATTCGGAACTGAGCCATTCAAGGAATCCTTTTTTTTCCGCCGCGCGTATGCCGTTCACATTCCAGGAAACAATCGATTTCATTGTTTTATAATGCATGAAGAGACTAGTATTTTCAAGATGAAAAGATGTTGTTTATCCCAAGCTTTTACAGTATTTTTATGGTATATGGAATTTGAAAACCAGAACGAAACGCATACTCTTTTTTCCGAAGATCTTCAGGAGCCTGCCCAGTACCGGGTTGTTCTGCTGAATGACGACTTTACCTCCAAAGAGTTTGTAGTTGCGGTATTGATAGCGGTATTTCACAAAAAGCATGAAGATGCATATGTGATTATGGAAGATGTGCATAAAAAAGGACGGGGCGTTGTCGGAGCTTATATCTATGATATTGCGGCAACCCGCTGTCTTCAGGTGCATGAGGTAGCCCGGAAAAACGGGTTCCCCCTGAAATGCGTAATGGAGCCAATGTGAAATTAAAGATAAGCAATGTCGTGCAGAAGGTGCTCGAGCAGGCATGGACAGACGCCCGGACGAGGGGTCATGAATACGTGACTCCCGAGCATGTCCTGTTGGCCCTTTTGGATCATCCGCCTGCCCTCAAGGTTCTCTCCCTTTGCGGGGCTGATATTACCTTTATCCACGACAGCGTGGATGAATACCTCCGTAAAAACATGCCCGTACTCACGGCGGGGGAACCGCTGCAGACTATAGGCTTTCAGAACGTTTTTCAGCGCGCTATCATTCACTGCGAGAGTGCGGAAAAAAAGATTCTGGACGTTACCGATCTTCTCGTAAGCCTCATCGATGAGCCCAAAAATTATTGCTCCTACTATATGAGGAGAGGCGGCCTTGACCGTCTTGTGCTTCTCGAGGTCATAAGTCACGGGGATTTATCGGGCGACGGCGAAAAAGAAGCGGAAAATTCCCTCTTCGAGAAAATGTTTCCGGAGGACACTCCTGAAAAAACGGACGGGGACGAGGCGAATTCATCCGCGGGATACGGGCCTGAATTCAGCAACGAGCGCGGTCCCGAACAGGGCCCTGACTTGTCGTCTGAATACGATCCTGAAACCGGGACCCGGGCAAAACCCGGGAAAAAGAGCGCGCTTGACCGCTTTACGTCGGAATTGACCAGTCTTGCCCGCGAAGGCAAACTCGAGCCCCTGATCGGCCGCGAGGACGAGCTGGAGCGTACCATCCAGGTGCTGTGCCGTCGAATGAAAAACAATCCTATCCATGTCGGGGACGCAGGCGTCGGAAAGACGGCCGTGACCGAGGGCCTTGCCCAGAGGATAGCCGCCCGGGACGTACCGCCGCTTCTTTTCGATTATGAGGTGTACAGCCTCGATATGGGAGCCCTTGTCGCGGGCACCAAATTCCGCGGGGACTTCGAGGAACGCATCAAGAAGGTCATCGACGAGCTTCTCAAGAAAGAGAAGGTAATTCTTTTCATAGATGAAATTCACACGATCATAGGTGCCGGCTCAACCGGAGGGGGAACGCTGGATGCTTCAAATTTATTGAAACCCGTGCTTACTTCCGGAAAAATACGCTGCATCGGGTCGACAACCTACGAGGAATACAACAAGCATTTCGAGAAGGACCATGCCCTTTCCCGCCGTTTCCAGAAAATCGACATAGTCGAGCCCTCCGAGGACGATGCGATCGCGATCCTGAAAGGACTCAAGAGCCGATACGAATCCTTTCACCGGGTTACGTACACCGACGAGGCTATCGAGCAGGCAGTTCGTCTTTCGGCCCAGTATATTACCGAAAGAAGACTGCCGGACAAGGCTATCGATATAATTGATGAAGCCGGCGCGCGCGCCAGAATAATGGCAGGCCGTGCAGAACTTCTGTCTGCCGCCCTATCAGATGCTGCTGCTGTTAACGCAGATGCTGAGGCGACAAGCATAACCGATGTCGCCGCAGTGATCCCCCTGATTGACAGGGCTTTGATTGAAATCGTGATTGCAAAGATAGCGCGTATCCCCGAGCGAACCGTCACCACCGGAGAAACCGACCGGCTCCGCGAGCTCGAGAGCGAACTGACCAAGTCGATATTCGGGCAGAAGAGCGCCCTTGAAGCGGTGGTAAAAGCCGTCAAGCGCTCCCGTGCGGGATTCAGGGCGCCGGGAAAACCGGTCGCCAATTTCCTCTTCGTAGGACCGACGGGCGTCGGCAAGACCGAGCTGGCCCGCCGCCTTGCCGAAGTTCTCGGCATAACCATGCACCGCTTCGATATGAGTGAATACCAGGAAAAACACACGGTCAGCAGGCTCATCGGTTCTCCTCCGGGCTATGTCGGATTCGAGGAAGGCGGGCTCCTGACCGATCTGGTGCGCAAATCTCCCCACGCCGTCGTGCTGCTGGACGAAATAGAAAAGGCCCATTCAGACGTTTTCAACATACTGCTCCAGATTATGGACTATGCGACCCTTACCGATAATCAGGGACGAAAGGCGGATTTTCGAAACGTTATATTCATAATGACGAGCAATGCGGGAGCCCGGGATGTCGGCAAGAATATGATCGGTTTCGGGGACCGGGAGATTACCGATGATGCGATCAATGACGCCGTCGAGAAAACATTCACGCCCGAATTCAGGAATCGTTTGGATGCGGTGGTGCATTTCGGCCATCTGTCCAAGGAAATCATGGAATCCATCGTGCGTAAGGAACTTGCGGAAGTCAATCTCCGCCTTCTCGACAAAAAGGTTAACCTTGAAGTATCGGATGTGGCCGTCGCGTTCATAGCCGAAAAGGGATATTCGCATGAATTCGGGGCCAGGAATGCGGCCCGGGTAATAGAAGAGCTTGTCACCACACCTTTGGTGGACATGGTTCTATTCGGTGCCCTTTCAACGGGGGGGAAGGCTGTCTGCTCTCTCGGAACGGATTCACGGATTGCGATAGAGGTGCTCTGAAATGACCGGAAAAAATCTTCGCGTGTATGACGCGAGTACACGGAGCGATCCTGATTTTCCCTATCTGGAGATAGACGAACACTTTAATTTTCCCGATCCGGACGAAACACAGGGCACCGTCGTCGCCGTCGGTGGGAATCTGTCTCCCGGTATGCTTGTCTCCGCCTATCTTCAGGGTATTTTTCCCTGGTTTAACGAGGATGATCCTCTGTACTGGCAGTCCCCGGATCCCCGTTTCGTAATACTTCCCGGAACCTTCCATGTTCCTTCCCGGCTTGAGCGGGAAATGAAAAAAAACCGTTTTGTCATACGCACCGATACCTCCTTTGAGCGGGTCATACACTTTTGCTCCGGGGTTTCCCGCGAGGGGCAGGATGGTACCTGGATTACCGAGGACATCATCGATGCGTATGTGGAGCTGCACCGGGCCGGAATCGCCCATTCAGTCGAGGCATGGCTGGATAATCAGCTGGTCGGGGGATTTTACGGAGTTCAGCTTGGGCCTGTCTTTTTTGGAGAGTCCATGTTTACCCGGGTGTCAGACGCGTCGAAAACTGCGTTCGCCGCATTCGCGACTTATTTTTTCACCAAGATGAATGGAAAGATGATTGATTCACAGGTGTATACGGATCATATGGCGCGTTTCGGCGGGATGAATATATCCCGGTCGGCCTATTTACGGAAACTGTCGGAAAGCATCGTGACGGATCCGCTTGATAAATGCGGACTGTGGCGTCCTGACATGCTGGATCAGGGTGGGGTGAATTTGTAGCCGATGCCGCGGACGGTATGAATGTATTTCGGGATGTCTTTGACGTCTCCCATTTTCTGTCTGAGGCGTGCGACGTGAACGTCGATCGTGCGCGTGGTAATGTCCGAGTCATAGCCCCATACCGAGTTCAGCAGTTCTTCCCTTGAAATGATCGTGTCCACATGACGGTAAAAATAGTCCAGCAGCTTGATTTCCTGGGCTGAGAGCGAACATTCGGTACCCTTGTAAGTGATAAATCCCCGTTTCAAATCGATAACCAGGTCTCCGTTATTTTTTTCGGTGGTATCGATGGCGAGCGCGGCGGCTTCCGCCCTGCGTATCAGGGCTTCTATTCTCGCGAGCAGTTCCGCCATTTCGAAGGGCTTGCATACATAGTCATCGGCTCCGATCGTGAGGCCTTCAACCTTGTCCGTTGTTTGGGTTCTGGCGGTAAGCATGAGAATCGGCGTCTGTATTCTGGCGTTTCTGAGCGCTTTGCAGACCGCAAAGCCGTCTTTTCCCGGAAGCATGACATCCAGAAGGATGATATCGTAGTGTCCGGTGAGTGCCTTGCTCTCGCCTTCAATGCCGTCAGCGCTTGATTCAAACGTATAGCCTTCGGAGATCAGTCGATCCCCGACTGTCATTACCAGGCCGCTTTCGTCTTCGATCATTAACACTTTTCCGGCCATCTACTCTCCTTTGACCGCGGGTAATTTGATGATAAAGGTGCATCCGTTTCCAATCTTGCTCTCTACCATGACTGTGCCTGTGTGTACCGTGACAATACGCCTGACCAGATTCAGCCCGATACCATTCCCGGGAATTTGTCCCTCAACAGCGCGTTTTCCGCGGGTAAAGGGTTCAAAAAGCAGTTTTTGCTCTCCAGCGGATATGCCCGGTCCTTTATCCCGTATTTTAATTATAATCTGTCTGAGCTGATGTTTTCCTGTATTCTCCTCTAAAGATACGATAATTCCGAGATATTTGCCGTCTACGGCGTGTTTTATTACGTTTTGGACCAGATTTTGAAAAACTGACTCAAGCGCGATCCTGTCCCCCCTGATAAAGACGGGTTCTTCCGGCAATACCACCTCTGTCCTGAATTCATGCCGGACTCTTTCCTCTTCGGTGAATTTGAGGGCTGTCTGAATTAATTCTCCTACATCGCAGAGCACCGGGCTGAGCCGGTTCAGTGACGCGGTATTCGAGTACAGCAAAAAATGCTCTATGGAAATGCCCAAACGCGAAGATTCCTTTTTTATCATCGAGCCGTACTGCTCGACCTTTTTCTGGTCCTTGATCAGTCCGTCGGCGAGGTTTTGGGCCGCCGAAGATATAACCGACAGCGGCGTTTTGAGCTCGTGCGTAATGGTTGCGATGAATTCTTTTTGCCTGAGGGCCAGCGCACGGGACCTCCGCGTTGCTTCCACGAGAACAATCATGACCAGGGCGAGAAGAATGACGGCCCCGAAACTGATGAATGCGTTTTGTACTGTGGCTTTGCTCGAAAGGGTCGCAAGAGACCCGTCCTTGTTCACAATTTGGAGAACGAGAAACGGGAAGGATTGGGATTTATTCTCACTCCCGGGATTTGAGGGATTTATATTTGTTCGTTCCTTGATGAAGGAAAAGGAATCAAAGTTGGTTTCAGGCAGACTGCCTGTCAGAAAATCAGGGGGCTGGCGGAAAGAGGGAAGCCGGATCTGTTCAAAAACCGGCATTTCGATGTCGGGGTTCGCAAAAATCTCCCCAGAATAGTTCTCGACGGACGTATATATAAGATTCCCGTTCCGGGTGTCAATTATCCGGTAAACGTAGATGTCCGTCGATTCCAGGCTTTTTTCCGCAATGGCCGGGATGACGTCGTGAAAAAGCACTTGCTTGTCGAATATGCAGAGAACCATGTTTCTGTTTTCCTTGGTGCCGAAAACAGGTATGAGCATCCTGATTTCCGTTCCGGTATCCTCCGTCCTGTTATCGGTAAATTTGTTTTCCGCGATGGAGGCTTTGATATCCGCGAGGAGAGCCGTATCGGCAGAGGTGACAAAACCGGTGGGTTTCAGCTCCGACAGATTTTTGTCGCTTCCGTCAAGCAGAAAAATATGGGTGACCATGGAGGGGAAGAGGGTATAATACTGCCAGAACCTGAATCGCGCCGTGAATATGGCTTCGATTTCCGCGGTATCCTGCTGTCTGATCCGGAGCAGGGAGGGCAGAAAAAGAATTTCTTCCTGCAGCCTTTTCGACAATCCCTGGGCAGAGGTGACCATGCTGAATTCAATCCTGTTCCGTTCCCGGCTTTGAAGTTCCTGAAGCCAGTTGAACTGGTTCCATGCCATTGTCCCGAGCAGGGGGAATGTGATGACGATGAGAATCCATGATATCAAGTATTTATGTTGTTTCACGTTTTCATTCTACACTATTTTTACGTGCCCGTAACAATCGCAGGGGTATCCGCCCTTTTATTTTACACGCCTGTAACACTCGCTCCCGAAAATTACAGTATTGTTTAGTTGTACGGAAAACCCGGGAGGATATCTATGCCTAATACAGAATTTATTTTCGATCCGAAAAAAAAACCGGCCGCCGGTACTTCAACGAATGCAAGTTCAATCCAAAAAAAAGGGAAGTTTTTATTAAGTGCGGCGATTCTCTTAATTGCCGCCGGAGCAGGAGCGTTCTTTTTTATTCTTTCGCCCAAAGCTGACAAAGAATCGTATGTTCTTAAAACATGGACGGAGGGGGTCGTGACCGCAGCGACGATCAAGAATACCGTCTCGTCCACGGGTGTCATCGAGCTCATCAGCAAGGAGACGGTTCTCTCTCCCCAGACCGCCCAGGTCTCCGCGGTGTATGTCGCCGAAGGAGATACCGTCAAGAAGGGACAGCCCCTGATCCGCCTTGCGAGCGATCATCTTGAATGGGATCTTGTGGTGAGTCAAGCCAACTATGATGCGGCCGTACGGGACGCGACCATGACGGATACCGAATATGATTTCTCTATACGGCAGCAGAATATCAGCATTAAAACCGCGGAACGCAATCTCGCGAACGCCCAGGAAAAGCTCGCTCAGACCCAGGGGCTCATGGACAGGGATATCGCCTCTTCAAGCGAGCTGACCGCGGCGAAGAACAGCGTCGCGGACTCCTCCGACTCCCTTGATCTGGCGAAACTGACCCTCGAGCAGACAATCGCCAAGCATGCACTCGCGCTTTCCAACAGGGAATCGGATCTTGCCCAGAAGAAAAAAGCAGTGACCGATCTGCGGGAATCGATCGCGGAATGCACCATACGGAGCGGTATCGCCGGCCGGGTGTATACTCTTTCGGCGGCGGTCGGCGACCGGGTGAACTCCTACGCTTCCGTCGCGGTCCTCGCGAATCCGGCGGATATCCAGGTTGGCATCGATGTCGCGGAAAACCGCATCAACGAAGTGAAACTGGGCAATCCCGTTTCTGTCACGATAGGGGATACCATAGTGCCTGCGACGGTAAAGAGCATCGCGAGCTCGGCGACGACATCGTCGTCATCGTCAACCTCGACCATCCGCGTTGTGGCGGGATTTAAAACCGTGCCCTCTGCGGCGATTGTCGGCGGGTCCGTTTCTGCGGACATTCAGGTTGGTCTCATCGAAAAGGCACTTACCCTTCCCCGGGGCCCCTACCTTTCGAGCGGGAACTATGATTCGGCATATGTTATTGACGGAGCCGTTCATGCGACGAAAAAGACGGTCAGCTACGGGATCACGGACGGAAATATGATACAGGTTGTTTCAGGCTTGAGCGAGGGC
>JAYVSC010000119.1:0-12538 GCA_043775705.1 Spirochaetales bacterium
CGCCCCATGATGATGCAGTTGACGACGATAAGCGGAATAAACACGCCCATCGCCTTCGAGAGGTCGGGTGTGAAAGCCTTCATCGAGAGATCGACCACCGTGGTAAACGCCGCGATGATGATGATGAAAATAGGGATGCGGATCGAGTTAGGAATGATCTTGCGGAACATGCTGATAATGATCTCGCTCATCAGGAGAACAAAAGTCAGCGCGAGTCCCATGCCGATGCCGTTCGCGACATTGGTCGTTACCGCCAGCGAGGAGCACAGCCCTATCATGATCACAAGAAGCGGGTTTTCCTTCAAAATGCCGTTTGTGAATAAATTCAAATACTTCTTCATCATGAACTCCCTTATTCCTGCGCCAGATAGTCGGCGGCTTTGGTGCCGGCAAGGCGCACCATGTTCGATACGCCCTTCGAGGTAATCGTCGCGCCCGAGATCGCCGCAATGTCGGCGCCCGTGCTGGTATTCCCCGCCTTGAAGGCATCGCTAACTTTCTTTCCGGTAAACTGACCCTTAAACTTTTCCGCGAGGGCTTTAAGGCCGAGCCCGGGAGTGTCCGTCAGGCTCATGAACTTGACCGGCTTCAAGGTTCCGTCAACGTTGGCGCCGACGAGCATGGTTCCCTTCGCGTAGGTTGGACCGGTTACCTTGATGATCAAACCAAGGACCCCGCTCGCGTTTTTGGCCACAAACGCGTTTTCAAAAACGATGGAAGGATTGCCGCTCTGAACCTTTGCGCTCACGTCCGTGAAGTCCGACGCATCCGGAAAAATCTCGATGAGCGAGGCTTTCAGATCCGAAGCGGCGCGCGCCTGGATGATAGGGGCAGTGACGTTGTACACGAAGGCCAGGGCGACGCAGGCGATGACGGAGTACGCGGCAAGCACGAATGAGAATTTTATCATGGTTTTCATTTTGCTTCCTTCTGCTTTTTCACCGGTGGGACCCATCCCAGCTTGCGGGTGATGATCTTGTTGAGGAAAGGAACCAGGGCATTCATGATCAGAATGCTGAACATCACGCCTTCGGGATATCCTCCGAAGATGCGGATCAAGGCGGTAATCAGTCCGCAGCCCGCGCCGAAGAGAAGCCTTCCCGTCGGTGTTACCGGGCTCGTCGCATAGTCGGTGGTCATGAATACCGCGCCGAACACGAGACCGCCCGACAGAAGGGCGAGAAGGGGATCAATGCCGGCGAAAAAAGAAACCGCGGCAGTGGTAGCCATCATGGACAGCGGAGCGCGCCAGTCGATCACCTTTACGAGAACCAGGATGACGAACGCGATCAGTATCAGAAAGATTCCCGATTCACCGAGCGAGCCCGCGCGGTTTCCGAGGAAAAGATTCCAGTAGAGATCCGCACTGGAGGCAAAACCCATTTTCGAGGCTATCTCGGTCGCGCTGAGGATCGCTCCCTCGGCGGGCTTGATGAAGGAAAGAGGGGTCGCGCCGCTGAGTGCGTCGGTGACGGAAGACAAGCGGGGAGCCATCCAGGTGGTAAGCGGAATCGTAAAGCTCACCAGAAGAAAGGCGCGCCCGGAAAGGGCGGGATTGAACACGTTCGCCCCGAGGCCGCCGAAGAATTCCTTCGCGACGACAATCGCGAAAAAGGCGCCGAGGACGATCATCCAGACAGGGACGGCGGGAGGCAGCACCATCGCGAGCATGAGCCCCGTAATGACGGCCGAAAAATCGCCTGCGCGGTTTTCCTGTTTCGTTATCAGGCGGAACAGGGACTCAAAGGCGACAGCGGAGAGCACCGACACCACAATGGTGATCAGGGCGGAAATCCCGAAAAGGTAGATGCCGTAGGCGGCTATAGGAAGCAGCGCGGCAACGACGGAAAACATGACTGCACGGGTAGTCACGGGTATTGCATAGTGCGGGCTTGATGAGAGGTATATTGAACTCGTTTCTGATTCGGCCATTATCGTGCTCCTTTCGCGGACTGTTTCTGCATCTCGGCGCGGACCTTCTGTTTTCCGACCCTGAAATGCTGTACAAGCTTGATCCGCGCGGGACAAATATAAGCGCAGGTTCCGCATTCGACGCAGTCCATAAGACCGTATCGTTTTGCCTCGCTCAGATCGTCCGCCTTGATGGCACGAACGATCAGCACCGGGGAGAGAAGACAACTGCATACCTGCAGGCACCGGCCGCAGCCGATGCAGGGACTTTCCTCGACAAGGGCCGTTTCCTTCGCACTCAAAAAGAGGACACCCGAGGTGTTTTTCTGCACGGGAAAACTCGCGCTTTTCATCGCGATGCCCATCATCGGGCCGCCGGCGATAATCTTCTTCACGCCCGGATGCAGTGTGATGGATTCGGGAATCAGATCCCCGACGAGAGTACCGATCGGCACCTCGATATTTTTCGGAGTTGCGCAGGCAAGGCCGGACACGGTGAGCGCGCGGTCGACAACCGGCTTCCCCTCCCGGAATGCCTCTGAAAGGGATTTCAAAGTCCCCACATTCTGGACCACGCAGCCGGCCGCCGAAGGCAGTCCTCCTGACGGAACTTCGCGGTTCACGACCGCTTTAACAAGCATCTTCTCGCCGCCCTGAGGGTAGCGGGTTTTACAGAGCACCACGGAAATGCTGCATGCGCCCGGTCCGACCGGATTGCATTTCTGGACGCCTATCGCCTTTTCAAACACGCTTACGAGATCCGCCTTGTTGTCTTCGAGAGCGATAAAGCCCTCGGCGGCTCCGGTCACGTACATCGCGATAGAAAGGCCGTCGACTATTTTTGCAGCGTGGTCAGCCATGGTGCGCGCATCAATTGTAAGATACGGTTCACATTCGGCGCCGTTCGCGATAAAATAATCTATCTTGGAACCCTTGGGAGGATTCATCTTCACATGGGTGGGAAACGCCGCCCCTCCCATGCCGACAAGACCTGCCTCGCGGATTCGCTCGAGAGAGGCTTCCTTCGTGCTGGTAAAGGGATCGAGAGGAGGCATGAAAGCGGTACGGCCCGATCCGTCCGCCTCTATAACGATGCACAGCGCATCGGCATTGCCCGTCACCAGATGCGTTTCGATTTTTTTAACCGTTCCGGCAATAGAGGCGTGCACGGGAACGGACATGAATGCGTCGCCGCCGGCAATTTTTTGACCGCGGGAAACAGTATCTCCAACCTGGACAAGGGCCTTGTTCGGGGCTCCGCCCTGCGTTACCGGAATCCAGACTGTTTTTGTTGAGGGAAAAAGGCTCTCGACCGGAAGGTCTGCCGTCCTGTCTTTTCGCTCGGGAGGATGAACTCCGCCCTTAAAGGATTTAATTGTCATGTTGACTATACTAAGCCTACAAGAGGAAAGCGTCAAGAAATTACGGAAGGATATGTGACTAAAACCATTGAAAAGGTGTCCGGTACTGATTAAAAAAAAAGAACGCCGCCGGCAAATGGTGCAGGCGGCGCATAACGGTAAAAAAGGGGCGAATCAGGGTATGAGCAGAACCGGGGTATCGTCCAGCAGAACCCTGCCCCCGGGTGACTATAAACGCAAGTCCGCTTCATGCTATTATTCCTGTCAATATGTCAAGTAAAAAAATACAGTGCACACTCGCCTTATTGATCCTGTTTTCTTTTTATCAGCTCGCCGCTGCCAGTCAGCAACTCAATGAAAGCCCAGTCCCTTCTTTTTCCGGACAAGTTGATACCCTGAATGCGTATCTTATAGTTTTCGGCCGGGATTCCCCCATGTATTCCTGGTGGGGCCATATCGGCCTTGCAATCCAGGATTCCAAAAACGGTTCCGAATATATTTACGACTTCGGGAATTTTTCCTTCGAGGCAAAGGATTTCTTTACCAACTTTGCGAAGGGCCGACTTTGGTTTTTGGCACTGAGGCTTCCCTTTACTCCCTATGTGGAAAACATGACGGAGAGCGACAGGGATATCCATCTCTACAAGCTCAATCTCGGCATCGAAAAAAAGAAAGCCATGCAGAGTTTTCTGGAATGGAACAGGCAGAAGGAAAACAGGCAGTATCTCTATCATCACTACCGTGATAACTGCGCGACCCGCATCAGGGACTTGCTGAATGACCTGACGGACGGACAGCTTTTGGAGGCGACCGATTTGCCTTCCGGCAAGACGCTTCGGGAATTGACAAGGCAAGGTTCCCGGCCCTATTTTTTCGGCGATATACTGATAAGTTTTCTTTTGTCCGGGGTGAATGACAAACCCGTTACCATCTGGGACGAAATGTTCCTTCCAGGGTATCTTGAGCGCACCGTTCTCTCTTTTTCCTATACGAACGAGGCGGGTACCGTGCTTCCCCTGGTCGCGGAAAAAATGATCCTGCATACTTCTTCGATATTCAAGCCCGTTCCCGTAGAGCCCGCTTTTCCCGTCTGGTATCGCGGAATCCTCGCGGGTCTTCTGTTTGCGTTTCCCGCGATTCTTCTCATTATGTTAAGGCGAAAAACGCTCTTCGATATCTACCGGATGGCCTTTTTGTGCATTGCGGGAATACCCGGCTCCATTCTTTTTTTCATGATGTTTTTTTCGGACCATGACGTCACCTATGGAAACTGGAATATCCTGATTCTCTCGCCGCTGTGCTTTTTGATTGTGCCCCTTACCATTCTGATTTGGAAAAAGAAGGGAAAAGTTCTGAAGGACGGAACGAGACTTTCAGATGTCATGATGCGGATATTCTGCCATACCCTTTGCGGACTGACCCTTGTCTCATTTCTCGCTTCAAGGATTCCCCGGTGGAAACAGGACAACCTGTTAATCGTCGCGGTCATGGCGCTTCCCTATCTTTCGTTCTGCCTACGTGAGCGGAAGAAAACCTGAGGCCGTTGACAGGGTAAAAAGAACGAAGCACAAAAGAATCCTCATCATGTTCGCCCGCTTGGTCCCGTGAGAAAAGCCCGCTCGGTGCATCGAGCGCCACACGAATGCGATCGGGATGATTCCAAACGCGCCCGTCCACGCCGTCAAGGACGGCAAATAACCGGAGAGGCCCGCAGTCACCGCTGCCGCCTGCCCAAGAAAACCAAGCAGCACAACCGCCGTTTCTCCGCCCCTTACCCCGACGAGAATCGATAAGGTGCTCCGCCCCGCTTCCGTGTCGCCCTTGATATCGCAGGTGTTGTTCACCGTCAGGATAGACGCAATCCACAAGGTCGAGGGAAGAGAAGCGTACACGACTGCGGCATCGGGATGGACGGACCACACCCCGCAGGCGATAAGGAAGAGGGAAAGCCCCAGGCATCCGCCCGAAAAGAACTCGCCGAAGGGCGTGCGGGAAATGGGAAAGGGACCTCCGGTATACAGAAAGCCCACTGACATGCATGCAGCTCCTGCGGGAAGCACCCAGAGATTGCCGGAAAAGGCGATCACAAGACCGAAAACGGCCGCTGCGGAAAAGCACCAAAAGGCCGCGGCAAGCGCAAAGCCGGGCTTAACGCCGGAATGGACGAGAACCTTGTCGGTTTCGCTTGAATCGGAGGCACGGTCAGTGCCGCGCCAGTAGTCAAAATAATTGTTGAAGGCGGTGGTTCCCATGTCGACTGCGACCGTTGCGATCCACATGCACGCAAAAAGGAGGGGATCGGGAAATCCCCTGCGCCACACAGTATAAAGGGAAGCAAGAAGCAGGGTCGAGACCGAGACCAGTTTTGTCCTGATTTCTACCACCGCAAGAAAATCGGCAAGGATTCGTCTTTTCATGTGCTGCCTTCCTACCGGATGCGGTTGACGAATGACGAAAATATAATGGAAAGCGCATCGCGCTCAAAGGACGAAGGGAGCTTCGCAAGGTCCCGGAGCGAGCGGTCGCAGTATGCATTCGCAGTAGTGGTTGCGCGCTCGAGCGAAAGCGATTTTTTCACGATCGAGGAGATTTCGACCGAAGATCCGTTTCTCACCGCTTCCGGGGTAAGCAAGGGGCGGAGATGATCTCCTTCCGATGCAAGGGCGTAGGCTAAAGGCAGGGTACAGAATCCCTCGGCAAGGTCATTCATGACGGACTTCCCGAGCTTTGTTTCGTCGCCCTGCCAGTCGAGAATGTCATCCTGAATCTGAAACGCGATACCGGCAGCCCAGGCAGCGCGGGACAGCATCGAGACAATCTGCGCCGGCGCCCTGGCTTCGGCAGCTCCCGCGCGCGCGGCAAGGGAAAAAAGAACAGCCGTCTTTCCGCCGATTTTCCTGAGACAGGACCTCACGCTCGGGGCAAAAGTCCACCGCTCGGTGTCCTGCGCGATTTCCGCCGACACGATGATGTCGATGGCCCGGGCAAGGCCCTTTGCGTTAGCGGGATTCGTACTTTCGGCGGCAAGCATAAAGCAGCGGGAAAACAGAAAATCCCCTGCAAGTACGGCATCCTTTTGCCCTATGCGCACATGGGCAGAAGGCAGTCCGCGTCGGGTAGGAGAATCGTCTATCACGTCATCATGAAGCAGCGTCGCGGTATGAAGCAGCTCAACGGCCGCGGCAAGAGGGCGTACCTTTTGCGCGTCATATTTCCCCGTCATCGCCGAGAGAAGAAGGATTGTCGGCCGCAAGAATTTACCCCCGCTTCCGATGAGTCCTTCCAATGCCCCCCGGGCGCGGGAATCGGCCATCCTCGAGGCATCGCCGATTACTGACCGGACCTCTTCAAGTTCTTTATCCAAAAATGCCTGATTCACTTCGTCGGTTCGTCCAGATAGATAAAACGGCGTCTGACCCAGGCAAAACCGTTCCAGATTTTTTTTGCGAAACGGACTATCCAGTAATCCAGACCGAATGCCCTGCCCGCTCCGCCCATGCACATGATCGCGGCGAACACAAACCAGAGCTGGTCCCAGCGGAACATGCCCGAAAGGGTAAATATCACGCACATCACGATACTCGCTACGGCTGCCCACCAGGTGAAGGCTCCCCCGAAAAGCGCGAGTCCGATCCCGATTTCGGTAAAGACGATCATGGACTGGAAAAACTGGAAGGGAATGCGGGACAGCATGCCGTCCATGAAAGTGGTCCGGTACCAGGTCGAAATGACGCCGGAGGGATCAAGAATGGACTTGGTCATGTCAAAGAACGGACCGAGCGCCTTGACGACGGCGTCGGCAGTCTGACCGACTGCGTCGGCGGCGGTTCCAATCGCGTCGCCCACCTCGACCGAAGCTTCCGACACGGCGTCAGCGACCGCTACAGCGGCAACGGCCGCGGTGTCGACAACGGCTTCGGTCGCGGCAGTGGCCGCATCGACGGCCGGACCGCCCTGAACGACGCCGGGGGAAAACATCCAGGCAGACTTGGAGCCGAGACCGAAATTGAGCCATCCTTCCGAGATTTTATTGACGCCTTCAATGATCCAGCTGAAACCGAGCCAAAAACGGAGCAGCACTATCCAGTAGCTGCGGACCTTGTACTCGGCGAAACCGCCGATTATGGAACGTCTGTTCTTGATGTCGAGAAATTCATGCTTTCCGTATTCCCAGCACTGGTTTACGCCGGCTATCGTGAATAAATAGTAGAGATTGATCATATGCTTCATGGCCATAGCGAAACAACCGGAAGTCTTGATCCCGCCGGCATCGGCGACGCCGTATTTTCCGCCGATAGAAACCATGAATCCGTGATAATTTGATTTGAAAGACTTCATTTTCCCGCCGTCAATGGCGGCTATTATGTTATGCGCGGCGACTTCACCCGTCTGATGTGCCGTCTCGACAATTTGGGGCAAAGGCTTTCCGCCCTCGGCAAACCACAGATTGTCCCCGGCTATCCAGACGTTGTCCTTCCCTTCCACGCGCATATTGTCGTTTGCGACAATCCTGTTCCGCTTTGCCTCGAGACCGAGGCTCCCCGAAAACTGCGAGCCTGAAACGCCGCAGGTCCAGATAAATGTTCCCGCCTGGACTGAAGAGCCGTCCTTCAGGTGAATGACCCCGTCCTCTGCGCCGGTTATCGGGGCCGAGAGCATGAGGGCGCAATTGTGTTTTGCCAAATAGGAGAGCGCCTTGACGCGCTGGGATTCCGCGAGCATGGAAAGGATGAAAGGAAGCGCCTCGATGACGACGACCCGCACATCCTTCTCGTCGATATGGTGTTTTTTGCACATTACCTTTTTAAGCTCGAGAATCTCGCCGACCATCTCGATGCCGGTAAAGCCCGCACCCGCAACCGCGAAAGTCAACAGGTTTTTCCGTTTTACGGGATCGCTTTCCGCGCTTGCTACCGCCCAAATATCCTCAAGATGACGCCGGAGCCGCATCGCATCATCGAAAGACCACAGAGTAAACGCGTTTTCCTTGATTCCGGGAACCAGGAAGAAATCGGGATCAGCGCCTGCACCGATCAAAATATGGTCGTATTTGATTGTAGAAGAAGATAATACCGCTTCATTTGCATCGAAATTGATCGATAACACCTTGTCTGTGACGACTTTTACCTTGGTTCCGCCGAAAATTTTGCGGAAGGATACCTGCACGGATTCCGGTTCGGTTCTCCAGCCCGCGACCTCATGAAGCTCGGTCATCAAGGTATGGAAGGGATGTCTGTCTACAAGAATGATCTCGATATCGTTCCGCTTGCGGTAGGCTTTTTCAAGAACTTTGGCAACGGTTACACCTGCGTATCCGCCTCCGACAATGAGAATGCGTTTAGAATCTGGCATGAAAACCTCCGGATGATGTGTGGCGCATTGAATACTAATACCGGTAAATGCACCTGTCAACATACAATGTGTATTTACCGGCAGTATAATTGCTATCTCGCAGTTGTTCTATGGGAATTATCAAAGAACATGTTAATTATGATTGACAATTCTCTGCTGATTGTTCACAATTACATTAACTTAACTGTTAAGGAGTTTTTAAATGAAACGAATTATTACTGCTGCCGTAGTTGCCCTGATGATTTCAACGAGCGCGTTTGCCTCGGACCTCTTCGTTGAAGCCCAGTTTGACATTACCGGAAAGGTACCAGCAAAGAGTTTCCTTACCGTAAAAGGTGCTGCCGCATCTGTGAATAAAGACACGATTGATGTCGCAACCGGAGCAAGCAAGGGAAAAGGAACAGAAATTCTGAATACCTACCGTGCCGGTGCCGATAAAAAGGCCACCCTTCCCGGCGGACTCCAGTCCCTCCTGAAATACGGTGTTTCGCCCGAAGCACAGTATGCAAGCGATAATCTGAACGCGACAAAGGCAAAAGACGGCGTCATCACCATCCAGTATGCGCACCGCGGAACGGCCTATATCATGGTTTCAGACAAAAAAGGCCAGTTCACCCTTCCCGGCGCCGACTGCAAAATGAGAAAGATCGCCAACCTTGAAGCCGACGGCACCCAGCTTGTTTCCAAAGATTTTTCCCCTACCGGAAAAGTTGCCGACATCAACTGGGCGAAAGTATGGGACACCACCATTGCTGACGGAACGCTTATCACCAAGGTAAAGGCAGCTGACGGAAAAGAAACCGAAGTCAAGACCGGCAAAGTAACCGTGGACGCAGCCCCTTCGGCTACCCCCTATGTCGGCGTTTTCCTGGTTACCCTGACCGGCAACCTCATGACCATGAAAGCCGACCTCGATCTCAAGAAATAAGAAAACTATAAAATTCAAGGAGGACATTCCATGAAAAGTTATATTTGTGATGTATGCGGGTATGTGTATGACCCTGCCGTCGGTGATCCTGATGGTGGAATAGCCCCTGGAACCCCGTTTGACAAGATTCCCGCCGACTGGGTATGCCCCGTCTGCGGCGCCGGCAAGGACAGTTTTTCCGTAGCCGACTAGAACACCCAAACGAACATTGACTTATCGAAAGCCCGCGGGGAGTATCCTCGCGGGCTTTTTTTTGACCCTGACTATTGACCGGAAGAGGCATTTGAACAGGTCCGCCGCTTGGCCCGTTCTCTTCCAAAATCTCTAGTAGGGTAAATTTCTTTGAATGCTTGGTGGTTTTTCTCCCCTCGGCCTTTTTTTTGTTCACAAACGTTCAAATAGTAACGATATTAAAAGAATAGCTGTTTATCTTGATATGCGATGCCCTCAGGAGGGATAAATGAATTTGAAAAATAAATGTATAACTTTCCTTACATTTCTGCTAATCTGCGTACCATCAATTTATGCGTTTAATCCGCCGATCGGCGGGGATTCTGCACATACGTATCTTTCGCCGGATCTGCTCGGAGGAGGCGCAAGCGCCTCGGGAGGAGCCTTCGGCGCTTCCCTGCCGGGAGAACTCGCGGTGAATCCCTCTCTCGGTGCCGGCGAGCAGCGGATCGTTCTCGACGCTTCCTACGCAGCCCTTATCGGAACAGGAAGCGATAAAGGGCTCGGCCACGTAGTGAATCTGGGGGCCCTCTACCCGACGCGGTGGGGCGTAGTTGCGGGAAGCTTCAACTTCCTTACCTCGACGATGGAATCCCTTCCCCTCGGGTCGATGGGCAGTTTTCACGGTGTCGTCTCGAAGGATCTGACAGACCGCGTTTTTCTTGGCGCAGGCCTAACCCTGGCCACGGGAACGGGATGGGGCGCAAGCGGCGAGCTCGGCCTTCTCTTTAAAATGGGCACAATCGGTTTTCTGAAAGACGCGCGGCTCGGTATTTCATTCACCGGTCTCGGAAGAACTTTTATCCCCCAGTCGGACGGTATCAACGGCGGCACAGCCACCGGTTACGGATCTCCCTTCACCCCGCACGCGGGTCTGGCGGCTACCCTCCTGGAGGCAAAAAACGTCAAACTCGGTATGTCCATGGACCTGTCCTCTCCTACCTTCCAGAATCTGGTCTTTGACGCAGGCCTCGAAGCCATCATCAAGGATACGGTCACCATCAAAACAGGATGGAATTTCAATCTGGTTGAATCGATCAACAAAAATCAAACCTACATACCCTCCTTCGGCCTGGGAATTAAGCTCAAGCTCAACTCTACCAAAAAAGACTCCTTCCTCGTCAAAAACGGCTGGTCAGAAAGCGAAATAACGCCGACACTCGCCGTAAAACCCCTCTATAATGATATCTACGCCCTCGGTGCCGGCGTAAACATGCGGCTCGGAGTGAAAGACATCAAACCACCGGTCATCGCGGTGACTTATCCCGAGAGCGTATATATATCTCCCAACAATGACGGCACCCAGGATGAACTTTCATTCCCCGTCAGCATCACGGACCAGAGATACGTGCTTGCCTGGTCCTTCATCATCGAGGACGCAAGCGGAAAAACCGTCCGCACAATTGCCAACAAAGAAGCCCGTACCGAAATGCAGGATATCAAATCCTTCTGGAAACTCCTGACAAAAGTAAAGCAGGGCATTACTCTGCCTGAAACCCTCCGCTGGGACGGCATCATGGATTCCGGAGAAACAGCCCCGGACGGCACCTATTCATTCTATATAACCGCCGAGGACGACAACTCCAACCTGGCAAGAACCGACAGGTTCACCGTCTATGTCGACAATACGGTTCCCGTCATCACCGCAGCCCCGCCCTCAGGCGCAAACGGGATGATATTCAGCCCGGACGGCGACGGAAACAAGGACACCTTCACGATTGCGCAAACCGGTTCGGTCGAAGATCTCTGGACGGGCGTTGTGCTCAATTCTGCCGGGACTGCGGTCAGGACAGCCGAGACAAAGGCTTCCGCTCCCCAGGATTTTATTTGGGACGGAAAAAATGACAGCTCCTCCATCACTGCCGACGGTGTCTATGCATACAAGATCAGCGCGAAAGACCGCGCGGGAAATACCGCGCAGGCCAGAATAGACAACATCATCATTGATACGGAAAAACCGTCGATCAATATAAGCATTGACATCAACGCTTTCTCCCCGAACAAGGACGGCATCAAGGACACAGTCCTGCTGACCCCAAGCATACCCGTACTGAACGGTCTGATGAAATGGGACATTATTATAAGCACCCGCGCCGGCGAAACGGTCCGCAGCTACACCGGTACCAACGGCGCAAAACCGATAGCCTTTGACGGCTACAATGACTCAGGCAAGCGTATCGCGGAGGGAGACTACCAGGCGGTCATCTCGGCCCAGTACATCAACGGCTTTACGCCCGTCGCGAAATCACCCTTCTTCAATCTCGATATAACGGCCCCTGAATCCCAGGTCCGCGCATCGGGCGCCATATTCTCGCCCGTCGGCGACGGTAAACTCGACACGGTAACCTTTACGCAGCAGACAAGCAGCGAGCTCGGATGGACAGGTCAGATCCTTGCCCTCGACACTGCGGGAAACCCGACCGCGAAAACCGTGAAGACAATAATCCTCGGCTCCGCGCCCGACACCAAATACATCTGGGACGGACGGGACGACTCGGGAAAACTGGCCTCTGACGGCCGCTATGCCTACCGGCTTACCAGCACGGACCGCGCAGGAAATACCGGTTATTCAAATCTTGCTCAGGTTGAGCTCAATACCGAAAAGGCAGACCTCATCCTCCAGGCCAACTATTCCGCGTTCTCACCGAACGGGGACAGCGTGAAGGACACGATCGTATTCACCCCTATCCTCAAGGCGACAACCGCCGTCGAGCGCTGGACATTAAGCATCAAGGACAGCTACGGCAAATCGATA
>JAYVSC010000120.1:0-33533 GCA_043775705.1 Spirochaetales bacterium
GTAAAAAAAAAGATGCGGTAGTTCATATACCATAAAGATAGGGTTATACGGCGGATGGCGTCAAGTATAGGAGTTGGGAAAACCTGCCGATACACTATTAGCGTGTACAAAAAAAAATTATTAGTATATACTGAGTCAGTATTGATGATATTACGGGGGAATGAATGGCTGCCGGCGAAAGAAAAACGTTACTGAACCTCCCGTTAAAAATCATCCTTACCCAGGAAGGTTCTACTTTTTTTATCAGGCAGAATAAAAAACTTTTAAAATTCAAACTTGCGGATAATGTCGAAGAATATGGAATCTCTTTGGATCAGTTTACGCCTGCTTCGGTACAGCGGCTTCTTCTGATAGACTACATCTCCAAAATAGAAATTTCAAAACCTGAATTTGTATCCTCACGACCGGAAACGATGGATTTATCCAAACTGGTGGTTTATTCGGTACTGTATCGCCAGTATGATGCCTATATTTTCAATCAAATATTAAGTTCGGATGTGATAAAAAAATGGAATCGCCTGAATGCGGCTAATATTATTGATGAAAAAACCCATATCAATGAGAATTTCCTTAGAAATGTCCTGAAAAAGAATGAAAAAATAATATTTGAGGCAAAACAGGAGATATTGACTCCTTTATATACCTTTATCAACAAGAATACTTCGCTTCTGCCGGAAGAAAAAAACATCCAGCTGCTGCTGAGCGAGAAATTCATGAACAACCTGCGTCCCTTCACCTGGTTTATCATAACTAAATTCCGGGACGCTGACGGCTTTGACGCCATCCTTCGCACCATACGGTCGAGTTTGACGGAATACATGGACAAAGCGAAAATAGCCGAATATATCTCTCTCATGCTCATGGAACTGGTTGTCGGCGCTGAAAATACCAACCTCCGGAAAGAGGTCAAGAACATGTACAAGGGAACAGTTGATCCCAATACAGTCATGTTCGACCCGAATATCCGCAAAAAAGTAATCGCAGAACTCGAACGAAAGCACGAACTGGTGTATCTTTCCTGGAAACTGGGCGGAGGAACCACCTCGATCGGTACCCAGGGCAAGCTGCAGATAACCATCTATAACAAGGATGATCAGTCTGAAACGGTTCGCGAGAGCATAAATGATAAAAAAAACGCCGATCTGAAAAAGAAATCCCTGATCGATTTTTATAAAGAAATACCGGAGGGTGAGGAAGATACCAATCTGGGCATGTATTACCTCTCATATCTGAGCGAAGCGTGCGAAAAGGTAAACGTCAAGTTTGAATCAATGGCAAACCAGTTTCGTGATTCGGACCTGACGGTTATTACCCTTTCCTTTATTTTTTAAATCCAATATGCAAAAAACCTTATTCCATGATTTCAGGCCGATGTCTCTCTTGCCCCTCCTGCCCCTTATTTTTATATGCATGTCCTGTTCCCAGGGTGTTCCTGCGATACATTCCACCGCAGTGCAGCTGATCCGGGTGCAGGCCCCCGACAAAAGCTTTGCGGAGCGCCTGTCCGTTTTTGTCTTTTTTGACGATTCTGACGGCACTTCCGATTTCGGCTCTATCAATATTACTCATACCGAAACCGGACTTTACTGGAATATTCTCCCGTCAAACGCGTCGGTACGCCTCCGCGGCAAGGACAGGTGGACGGGTTCTGCCAGTCTTGCAGGTCCCGGCGGCATTGCCCTTCCTGCGGGACCCTACCACATCACCGTGTCCGATCTGGCCGGCAATGAAACCGGAAGCGATTTTATCCTGGTTCGTCCCGATTTTCCCGCGCGCGCGCCGGTCAGTTTTTCGATAAACGGCGATTCGTGGACTCTCGCACGCAGCGATACCCCATCCGGCTTTACCCGCACCTTTTTTCTGTTGTTCGATAAGGATTCCAGGCTGCTTTATTCCTGGCTCGCGATGAATACCAACCGGATGAAGATGGAGGGTACTCTTTCAAGTCTGCGCGCGCTCGCAAACCAGACGGATTATGTACAATGTTATACCGAAAATGAATCAGGCACCGCCGGGGTATTGTTGACCCCGGTACATTTAAGATAAAATGGCTGGAAAGATGGAAAATATGGAAAATTCTGAAGATACGGGGATTGCTCATTTACGCGGCATACATACCTTTGTGCTGCGGGCCGGTCGTATGACCGAAGCCCAGAAACGGGACTATGTCATTCATTCCGCGCGCTGGTGCCTGCCGTACCAGGAAACAATTCTCAATTTCACTGATCTTTTTGAAAACACCTCTCCGGTAACGATTGAAATCGGTTTCGGTATGGGTAAGGCTACCGCGATAATCGCCGCCAACAATCCGGATAAAAACTATCTGGGAATAGAGGTGCACCGCGCAGGCGTCGGCCGGCTTCTCGGCGAGATAGAAAAACGGGGACTTACCAACCTGAGGATAATTGAATACGACGCGATGGAAGTCCTGCAGTATATGATCCCGGACGAATCGGCCGCGGCCTTCCACATATTTTTTCCGGATCCCTGGCCGAAAAAGAGGCATCACAAAAGACGGCTCATCCAGCGGCCGCGCACCGATCTGTTCGCCAAAAAGCTCAGCCCGGGCGGCTACGTTTATATGGTTACCGACTGGGAACCCTACGGGGAGGAAGCGTATTTCGAACTGACCGCTACCCCGGGCATGAAAAGCGAATATGAGGGTTTTGCCCCGCATCAGAGCTGGAGGCCCGAGACCAGGTTCGAGGAAAAGGGCATTGCGGCCAATCATGAAATTTGCGAGATGATGTTCAGGAAAAAGCACGCGGAGGAATAGGGTAATGGCCAGGAATCCGGATGAACTGAATGCGCGTACTCTCGAAAAACTGATCCGTTACCATCAGAATCTGTATTACAACGGAAATCCCGAAATCAGCGACGGGGAGTTTGACCTCCTCTGGGACAGGCTGAAAGAGATAGACAGCGGCAACAAACTGTTTACTACCATCAATTCGGAGGCAACTGACGGTTTCCCCAAAGAGTATCACCTTATTCCGATGGGCAGTCAGGAAAAGGCCGCGAATCCCGAGGCCTTTCTCCTCTGGGCGAAAAAAATGACATTCGAGGATTTTCTCGTCCAGTACAAACTTGACGGCGCGAGTCTCGAGCTTCAATATGAAAACGGTCTCTTTATACGCGCGGTAACACGGGGCGACGGACGCATCGGCGACGACATTACCGCGAACGCCCGGAAAATGCAGGGCGTTCTTCCCTCGCTCGTCCTTTCGTCCGCACCCGGCGGAGACCATCCCTTTTCGGGAGGCATCCGCGGCGAGGTGATCATGAGACGCGAAATTCTGAACACATTTTTTTCCGACAAGGCTAACTGCCGCAACGCGGCAAACGGACTCATGAAGAGGAAGGACGGGAACGGCTGCGAGCATCTCGATTTTATCTGCTATGACGCCGCCTCGGGAAAAGCGGGCAATCCGTTTACCGGGTTTTCACCGTTTCACGACGAAAAGTCAAAGCTGGAATGGCTTTCTTCCCAGGGTTTTACCGTGGTGCCCATGCGGATATGCCATGGAGCGTCCGAAGTAATCGCGTACCGCGCGCGGGTAATGGAGGAGCGGGTTTCCCTTTCCTACGATATCGACGGTCTGGTGGTGAAGGGCATGGAAACCGATCCCGCGGACCTGTCCCGCTCCCGCCCCGAAAAACAGATCGCGTTTAAATTCAACCTTGAGGAGGCGGTCACCGTTCTCCGCGAAGTCGAGTGGAGCGAGTCGGGCGCGACCTATACCCCCATCGCGAAGATCGACCCTGTCCAGCTGGCGGGTACAACCGTGCAGCGCGCAAACCTCGCGAATCCGAACATGATTTCCTCAATGAATCTGCGCATCGGAAGCCGCGTGATCGTCACAAAGCGCGGCGAGATAATCCCAAAAATAGAGGCTCTCGTCGAAAACCCCGCAGACTCGCAGCCTATCATCCAGCCTGCGATTTGCGCAACATGCGGAAGCGCTCTTCGCGACGAGGGTACGCGCCTGTTCTGCCCGAATCCCCTGTGCACAAAACTGATCCATCACCGGATCGAAAAATGGATATCCGTGCTTGACATACGGGAGTTCGGCCTTAATCTCATCAGGCGCCTCTATGACAGCTCCCGCCTTCAGTCCATTCCCGACATATATACGCTTACCGCCGAGGAACTCGCGGCCCTCGACCGCATGGGAGAAATAAGCGCCGCCAAAGTTCTCAAATCGCTTCGCGCAAAAAGGGAAATTTCCCTTCCCGCGTTCATCGCGGGATTCGATATTGACGGCATCGGGGAGACCATGGTCGAGAAACTCCTTGATGCCGGCCTGGATACCATCGAAAAACTTTTTGCCGCGAGCGAAAGCGACTTTGCCTCGGTTTCCCAGTTTGGCGACATACTCGCCCATTCCCTGAGGGAAGGGCTGAACACGCTAAGGCCCGAAATGGAAAAGCTGCTCGCCATGGGAGCCGTGGCCATTCTTCCGCCGCTCAAGGGCGGCCTTCTCGAAGGACAAAGCTTTTGCTTTACCGGGGAGCTCACTGCAATGAAACGGACCGAGGCGGAAGCCCTGGTAAAATCACTCGGGGGCTCCAGCAGAAGCTCGGTAGTAAAGGGCCTCTCGTACCTCGTAACCAACGATCCCGCCTCCGGCTCATCGAAGAACGCGAAGGCGCGTGAACTCGGGATCGCGATAATAAATGAACGGGACTTTCTCGCCCTTTCCCGTGGCGGGAGCGCAAAAAAAAAGGGAAGTCAAATGGAATTAAGCTTATGAGTAAAAACGCCCTTGTCTATCATTCGCTCGAACCCGTATGGGATGAGTCATGCACGATCCTCATTTTGGGAACAATGCCCTCTCCCGCTTCGCGCGAAAACGGGTTTTATTATTCGCACCCGCAAAACCGTTTCTGGCAGGTGATGTCGGCGGTGTTCAACGAGCCCCTTCCGTACACGAACGAGCAGAAAAAAAAGTTTGTCCTGTCGCACGGGATCGCCCTGTGGGACGTGCTCGCGAGCTGCGAGATCACCGGGGCCGAGGATTCGTCGATCAGGAAGCCGGTCGCGAACGACTTTGCGGAAATCCTCGCGCACAGCGCGATACGCACGATCTACACTACGGGAGAGAAGGCTTCCTCGCTCTATAAAAAACTCTGCCGCGCATCTACCGGCATGAACGCCGAACCTTTGCCGTCGACGAGTCCCGCGAATCGGGGGCGATTTCCCTTGAATACCCTGATTGAAATTTATACTGTTCTGAGGCAAAAGTAGCGATGCCGGTCAACCTCAGGGGGAAGCCGATACAGGCAACCGCGATTCTCCTCGGCATCATCGCATTGATCTCAATTATATGCTTTCTTTCTTTTTATCTGTGGGCCTCGAATCTCGATTCCAGCCTTTCCCGTCTATTCCTGTCCGACAGCCGCGTTCCGGTGCATATCACCGTTTTCGGACGCAGCTCCGACACTAACGAGGCGAACACCATCAGCGCCCGCATCGATTTTTTTACCTCATCGGGCGAATCCCTCGGCAATGTCGAGCGGTCATGGGCGGGGTGGGAGCTGAAAATTGACTGCATAGTAATCGGCGCGAAAAAAGGATATCTGGCGTTTCCTTTTCTGGCCTACACCGACGAGACAAAGCGGGGCTCAGGGGTGGATCTTCTGCGCAGCTATGACCGCTTCGGTTTTCCCGCAATATATGAATCCGGCAAACTGACAAAGGACGAGAGAAATTCGCTCAAGCGCCTTTTCGGCCTCGTCGGCACCGAGAAATGGGTCCCCGGAATTCTCGGAAGTCTCCGTCACGAGACGGTGTCCATCCGCTCCTTCGAGGCGGGAAAGGAGTATTCCCTTTTCATCTCGCACGACGGAGCGCTCAGCCTGAGAGGCAATTGATCGTTAAATAAAAAGCTAGATAGTGAACTTGGCCTTCATCTTCGCGAGGATGTCGAGCGCGCTGTCCGTCTCGACCGGCTCGCTCGGCTCATGGTACTCGACCAGGTAGTCCGGTATTTCCTTGAGGAAGGGGGAGGGTGTGCAGTCGACCACTCCGCCCATTTTCCGCCTCCGCAGACAGCTCGAGATAAACAGCTTGTCGCGCGCCCGGGTGATGGCCACATAGAACAGACGCCTTTCTTCCTCCACGTTTCCGTCACCCTCTTCCAGAACCCGCGCGTGCGGGATGATGCCGTCCTCGGCCCCGATGATGAACACCACCGGGAACTCGAGGCCCTTCGACGCGTGGATGGTCATCAGGTTCACCTTTCCCGTATCCTCGTCTTCTTCCATGTCGTCCCGGCTTATCAGCGTGATGCGGTTCAGGTAATCGTAGAGCGAGTGCTTGAAGGTGTCCGGGTTTTTTTCCCAGGTCGCGATCGAGGTGATGAGACTGTCTATGTTCAGAAACTTGTACCGCGCGGCCTTTTCGTTTTTCTGGTATTCCTGCACGAGATAGCTCCAGTAGTCGATCTCGTCTATCATTTTTTTAACCTTGGTCGCCAGATCCTTCCCGGAGAGCATGTGAGTGCGGTGGCTCGTGACGAATTCGATAAAATGCTCAAGATCGATTTTTATCTTGTCGCTCACTGCCAGGTCGTCAGAGGCGACGATGGCGTTCATCGCCGTCCACAGCGAGCACTTCTGGGAGTTTGCGACCGCCGAGATGTCCTCGATCGACTTGCGCCCGATGCCGCGGCGCGGGGTATTGATTATCCTGAGCAGATTGATGTCGTCGTCGGGATTCGCGATGACGCGCAGGTAGCTGATGACGTCCTTGATTTCCTTCCGCTGGAAAAAGCTCGTTCCACCCGACATGATGTAGGGGATGTTCTTTTCGAGGAAAGCTTCTTCCGGCGCGCGGCTCAAAGTGTTAGCCCTGATGAGGACGCCGAAGTCGGCATAGCTCCGCTTTTCGTTCATGCGGATAGTCTGTATCATATCGGCGACAAAGTCGGCTTCGTCCGTTTCGTTGTCGGGAAGGTATATCTCTATCGGTTTTCCCGAGCCGTTCCCGGACCAGAGCGCCTTTTCCTTCCGGTTTGTGTTGTGCCCGATAACCCCGTTCGCCGCGGCGAGTATGGTCTCGGTTGACCGGTAGTTCTGCTCGAGCTTTATTTCCTGCAGGCCGGGAAAGTCCCGCTCGAACATCTCGATGTTCTCGTAGTTTGCCCCGCGCCAGGAATAGATGGACTGGTCGTCGTCGCCGACCACGCATACGTTGCGGTCGGCCATAAGATGCATGAATTCGTACTGCTGGCTGCTGGTGTCCTGGAACTCGTCCACCATTATGTATTTGAATTTTTCGCGGTACTTTGCGAGCACGTCGGGGTGTTCCTTGAAAAGCTTGATGGGAAGGATGATGAGGTCGTCAAAATCGACCGCGTTGTACAGCTTCAGGCCGCTCTGGTACTCCTCGTAGAGTTTTTGGTACATGTCATTCGCGCTTTCCCAGGTCCACCGTCCTATCTTGATATTGGAAAACAGGCTGCCGATTTTATAGACATCGAGGGCATCGGCGGTAAAGCCGAGGTCCCGTCCCGTTTCCTTGATGAGCTGGTTGCGGTCCACATCGTCGTAAATGCTGAAATTCTCCCTCCAGCCGATGCGGTGGATGTCCTCGCGGAGAATTTTTACCCCGAACGCGTGAAACGTGCTCACGGTGAGCATTTTCAGCTTTTTTCCGGTTAGTTCCTTGACGCGCGCGGCCATTTCCTTGGAAGCCTTGTTGGTAAAGGTAAGGGCGAGAATTTGGGATTGGGGAATGCCCTGGTCAAGCATGTAGGCCATCCGGAACGTGATTACCCGCGTTTTGCCCGATCCCGCCCCCGCGATGATCAGCACGGGACCTTCTATATAGGTAACGGCTTTATACTGCTCGTCGTTCAGTTCTTCACGATAGTTGTGGGTCATAGGAAGGCGAGTATAGCATGGAAGAGCGGAGGAAATACACCGGCAATCTTGTGTTTTTTTCGGACAGTACCTATACTCTTTTTTAAGGAGCTTCAAGACATGAAAAAAACGTTCTTTTTTGCCTGGTTTTTTCTCTTTCCTGCCCTTCCGGTCTTTTTTTATCTAAAAAGTTCCGGCAGCGCCCTTGATTCGTATGCGCTTTCAATTATTCTGGGCGTTTATGCCTTTATGTTCATCTGCAACCAGTTTATTCTTGCTTCCCGTCCCTCATTTGCCTTCAATGCGGTGGGTGTCAAGGGAATCCTTGCGCTTCACAGTATAATGCCCTTTTTTATCCTCCTGCTTGCGGGAACCCACAAACTGTTAAAAGAAGCGAACGGATTCGGGGACGATACCTTCCAGGCTACCTTTGGAGCCGTTGCATGGTGGACGTTTGCCTCGGTCATCGTTTTTACGGTGCTTTTTATGGCAAATACTTTTGTCTTGAAAATAGACCTCCTGAAAAAACTGAAGGCCCTGGTATATAAAATAACCGGTCTGACCTATAAGGGATCCCGCCTTCTCCATAATGTGACGGTAATTGCCGGCGCGGTCATTCTCTTTCATGTGTTTTTAGCTTCCAGTTCCTCTTTTTCTGTAAACATGGCCGGAATTGTAACCATGATTTTGTACATGGTTTTATCTTTAGGCTTATATTTCAGTTACCGGCTTAAAGGCCGGACTGTAAAAGGAAAATAAAATGAAAAAAGCAGTTGTTTTTGCTGTTGTATTGGGTTTTCTGGGATTCACTGCAGCCTCGGCTGGTGCCCAGGGACTTGCTCCCTCCGCGAACAAGCCGGTTGCGGATGGTGTAGTCGGACCGAAAGAATATTCGATGACCGGCACTTATTCCGGCATGACTCTCGGTTCTTCCCTCTCCTCAGACGGGAAAACGGTATATTTTGCCCTCGAAGCGCCTACAACCGGATGGGTAGCAATCGGTTTGGGGTCAAACAGGATGAACGGGGCATTTATGGTGCTTGCCTCTGACGCGAAGGGTACCACCGTTGTCAGCGAGCAGACGGGCAGGGGGCACAGTCATTCGCCCAATGCGGTAAAAAAGCTCGCTTCCGGAGCGGTCAAGGAAAATAAGGGCAATACTGTGCTTGAATTCTCCCTGCCCGCAGCGGAATATATCAAGGGAACAAGCCTTCAAATGCTGATAGCTTTTGGTACCGGGGACGATATTACCACTAAGCATGAGAAATACGCATCGCTCGATCTTCCTCTTTCTTTACCCAAGTAATAGACTCAATCTGCGATAAATGGTAAGATACTGTTGATTTTAGTAAAAGGTTCCGTTAAACGGAAAAGGATTTTCATGCAATCATCAGTATCTGCTACATCTTCACGATCGGCTCAAGGCCGATCTGCCGGTCAGAGATCGGGCGAAAACGCCCGTCGTGAACCGGCTACCGGCTATTCATCTGCCGGTTCCGGATCTGCTCACAGCCGCCAATCTGCAGCACATTCATCATCAGCCTCACATTCATCCTCAACCCCCCATTACGGCCAACCCCATCTCCGTAATTCCTCCAGGCCGGTAAAACCTGCAGGCGGCGGCAAGGGCGGACGGGTAAAACAGTATATAGATCCCGCGCGTTTTATCAGCGAGGCCAAACGTACCGTTCAAATCGAGTACATTCCGGAACACCAATTCAAGGATTTCAAGGTAAACCAGAAGATTATCACCAATCTTCTCGACAAGGGCTATGTGAAGCCGACTCCGATCCAGGATCAGACCATTCAGCTGGTTCTTGACGGTAATGACGTGGTGGGCATCGCGAATACGGGAACCGGCAAGACAGCTGCTTTCGCGGTTCCTCTCATCCATGACCTCATCACCCACATGGAAAACCGCCTGATCATCATGGCGCCAACCCGCGAGCTTGCCCAGCAGATCGTGGAAGAAATGCTGTCCTTTTCCAAGGGCTGCAGCCTGAAAATCGCCCTCCTTATCGGCGGCGCCTCGATGCATCTCCAGAAAAGGGATCTCCATTACAATCCCCGCATCGTCGTTGGCACTCCGGGACGCATAAAAGACCATTTGAGCCAGGGAACCCTCGATCTTGCCCTGTTCAACCGTGTCGTTCTCGACGAGGTGGACAGAATGCTCGACATGGGCTTTATCAAGGATATCACCTCGATCCTTTCACGGGTCCAGAAGGTGCGCCAGTCGCTCTTTTTCAGCGCGACGATGGAGCCCGAAATTACGAAGCTTATCGAGAAATTCGCCCATAACCCGAAAACCGTGTCGACGCGGGTCGGCGCAACCATCGACTCGGTCAGCCAGAATGTCGTCTGGTTCAAGGGACCGAATGACAAGATCGACAAGCTTCATGAAATCCTGATCGGCACCGGCTGCGACAAAACCATCATTTTTGACGACACCAAGCGTTCTGTCGAGAAACTCGGCCGGGAACTGCTGGAACGCGGCTTCAAGGTTGACCGCATTCACGGCGACAAAAGCCAGGCACAGCGCTCAAGGGCGATCAAACGCCTGAAAAGCGACGAGATCAACATTCTTGTCGCGACCGACGTTGCGGCGCGCGGCATCGATGTGTCCGACATCACGCATGTCATCAATTTTTCCCAGCCGAATACGTATGACGATTACATTCACCGCATCGGCAGAACGGGCCGCGCGGGAAAAACAGGTCAAGCCCTGACCTTTCTCCAAAAGTAGTATAATCGGGACGGTAAAAAGAGATACAGGCCTATTTGATGCATCTTGTTCTGCTTCTGTATTCTCTTTTTATTGTCCTTTTTTTTCGCCGTTTGCCGGGAAACAAGATTATACTTGTGCAGAGCGGCAGACTGCGGTTATAATTACACTCATTATGAAAAAGAGCATCGGCTGAGCGGAGGGATGAAAAGTGGCAGGTCGCGGTACAATAGGTCGGGTAGTTGTTCTTCTCATTTTAATCCTGTTGCTAGCCGGCGGCGGTCTGTTATGGTTCGATTATCTCGGAATCATAGAGTCGCGGAGCTTTTTTTCCCCTTTGTATTCCCTTCTCGGCATGAATCCGCGGACGGGCATTTCCTCTCTCCCCTCCGAAAACGGAGATCTGGACGCTGACCGCATCGCGAAACGACTGGAATCAGTCGACCTCCGCTCCCAGGAACTCGATAAAAAAGACACCGACCTTAAGCTGAAAGAAAGCAAAATACTGCAGATGTCCCAGGAACTCGATGACCGCCTCGCATCCGTTGAAGAAAAAGAGCGGACTTTCACCGAAATGATCAAGCAGACCGACGACCGCTCTGCCAATATCAACCAGATTTCACAGTACATCAACGGTATGCCCCCGCAAAAGGCAGTCGACAACCTGCTGGCCATGGATGACCAGGATATTATCGATATTCTGCGCAATGTTGAGGCAATCGCGAAAAAGGAGGGTAAAACTTCTTCTATTGCATACTGGTTTTCCCTGATGCCGCCTGCCCGGGCCGCCGAAATCCAGCGTAAAATGTCAAACAAGCCCGTTACCCTGCCGTAAAACGGCGGTAAAAAACAATCACTCTTCCCGCGCAAAAAATGATTCAATAAAAGGTCAATAAGCTTCGACAATTGAAGAGGAGATAACTCTTCAAGTCTATTGTCAGGCAAAAAATGAAACTATCCCTGAAAAGGGTGTTTTACCGCGCGCCCAAGCCCGACAGAAAATAGATACCGTCATTGAGCGGGCGCGCAAAGGTTTACGTAAGTGATGCAATCGCTTGACGTTCAGGCACAGAATCCGGGTAAAAGTCTTCACGAAGCAGGTGCTGTGAATATGAAAGCCGGACAGAAGTCTGCCTTGAACGGGAAAACGGGAGCTGAAACTGCACGAAACGGATCTTCATTCCTCGCAATGATCGAAAAGATGATTGCCGGCACCATGGAAGGAAAAGAAATTGCGTCAAAGGCAATTTCCGCAAAAACGGCCGAACGGGGAGCAGGGGGCACAATTCGTGTCCCGGGTGACGAGAACATCCTGAAAAAAAACGGATCTGGCAAGGCCGAAAAGCCCGTCAGTAAAGCAAAACCGGAAAGTACCGATCATTCTTCCCTTGTTGAGCGTAACGCATCTATAGGCGTACACTCACATGCCGATGGATCAAAATCAACCGTTTCTCCCGCCGATGTGCGCGTCCTCAAGGAGCTTGCCTCCCGTGATGCGGCACACGCTGCAGGTGCCGCAGGCGATGCGGATGCCGAGGGCGTAAAAAAGACGGTAAAGAAAACCGCCGAAGAGGGGAAGGGAAATCAGGACGCCGCCGCCTTAATCGGTGCTGCCGGTATACACACCCGTATTGACGGAAAGGCAGCCCTCGCGGAAAAAAGCGGAAACGCGGAAAGCGCGGACGCAGGCGCCAGAAAAATCGACAAGGGTGATCGCAAGGATAAAAAGACCTTTATCAGCGTTCGCGACGAAAGGCACGAAGGCCTTTCTGCAAATGCATCAGATAATCCTCTCTCCAAAACCGTAAAGGTCAATAATGACAATACGGCGGATATGACTATCGGTTTCCGCGATTCGGGAACGGGAGTGAAAACCGATACCGAATCCCGGTTTATGGAAAAAGCCGACGGCAAGCAGGGACAATCCTTTGCCTCGATGCTTTCGAGCGAAATCCGCAGCAATGCGGCGGACTTCGTGAAGACCGGGAGCATAGTGCTCAGGGACAATAATACGGGGATAATCCGGCTTACTCTGAATCCTGCTTCTCTCGGAAACGTCAAGATCAGCCTCGAGCTTTCCGCCGACAAGAAGATAACCGGTAAAATCGTGGTTTCCTCGAAAGAAGCGTACGACGCTTTCAATGAAAACCTTGACGGTCTCTCCGAGGCTTTTGTGAAGGGCGGCTTTGAAAGCGCAGGTTTTGACCTTTCCTGGTCGGGACAGGATTCATCCGAAAATGCGAAGGAAGCCCAGGGGAAAATCAGCTCGCCTTTTTACGCTTCTTCGATTCCCGAGGTAATGTCGGGGGGAAATGCTGCCGATATTCAAACTAGTGGAATCCGCAAAAACGGAGAATCCTCTATTAATGTGTTTGCATAGGTTTAAAAAGAGGTAGTCATGGACATCGGAACAATGTTGAATAACACGATGAGCACCCAGGAAAAGACAATGGCTCAGCTTCAGGTTGATAGCCTCAACAAATCGCTCGCGGTCAACGGACGGACCCCCAAGACGGAATTAGGCAAGGATGATTTTCTACAGCTCCTCGTCGCGCAGTTGTCCCACCAGGACCCCACCGCGCCGATGCAGGATACCCAGTTCATCGCCCAGATGGCGCAGTTCTCGAGTCTCGAACAGATGACGAACATGAGCTCCGGCTTCACGAAGCTGACCTCTCTCCTCACCGGTTCCGACGCGGCAGGCGCGGTCGGCAAAAAAGTGGACATAGATATGGGGGATACGACGGTTTCCGGCTCCATCATGGCATCTACCCGCGGTGAGTATCCGCAGGTGCTGGTAAATGGAAGCTGGTACGACTGGTCATCGGTAAAGACCGTATACGCAGAGAATAACGGGGGAACAAAACAATGATGAGATCACTTTATTCCGGCGTCGCCGGAATGCAGAATCACCAGACACGCATGGACGTGATCGGTAATAATATCGCGAACGTCAACACTACCGGCTTCAAGCGCGGCCGTGTCAATTTCCAGGATCTTCTCTCCCAGCAGATGAGCGGCGCGGCAAAGCCGACCGACGAACTGGGGGGCGTGAATCCGAAGGAAGTCGGTCTCGGCATGAATATCGCCAGTATCGATACCATCCATACCCAGGGCTCCCTCCAGACCACCGGCATCCAGACCGACGTCGCCATCCAGGGCAACGGTTTCTTCGTGATGAAAGCGGGGGAGAAAACCTACTTTACCCGCGCCGGAACATTCGGCGTCGACAATCAGGGTACTTTCGTGAATCCCGGAAACGGCATGCGCGTTCAAGGCTGGCAGGCGAAAGACATTGACGGACAGCAGATTTTGAATACCTCGAGTCAGACCGAGGACCTGATCATTCCGGTGGGCTCGAAAATTGCCGCAAAGGCAACGACCAACGTAGATTATGCGTGCAACCTTGACAAACGCCTTCCGGAAATTCCGGCAGGCGCCTCGCGGGCGGACGTAATGAATTCCACCTGGGCGACCGAATTCAAGGTCTATGACAATTTCGGCGAGGAGCATACGCTCTCCGTTTCATTTACCCGCGTACCAGGCACCAATAATCAGTGGCAGGCAACCGCCCTGGTTGATCCGACCAATACCGCAGGGACGGCGACGAGGGTCGGCGTGAACACGACCGACGGGACTGCCAATACCTTCCTGGTCAATTTTGACAACCTTGGCAAGCTTGCCGGCATTACCGATACCGCGGGAAATAATTCCGCTGCAACCGGAAAGGTTGTCCTTCAGGCATCCTATAATGTGACCGGGGCCAATCCCGACGCTGCGGGCGCTCCGACGCGCCAAACGTTCAACATCAATCTCGGGGAAATCGGAAGCGTGCGGAATACCGTCACCCAATTCGCCGAAAAAAGTTCGACCAAAGCCTATGCGCAGGACGGTTTCACGATGGGGTATCTTGAAAACTTCAAGATTGACCAGAGCGGAACGATTACCGGCGTATATTCCAACGGCGCCAATAGGACCCTCGGACAGATTGCCATGGCGGGCTTCACGAACCAGGGCGGTCTTGAAAAGGCCGGCGAGAATACCTACGTTCAGTCAAACAACTCGGGACTCGCCAATATCAGCGTTTCCGGTTCAGCCGGAAAGGGTAAAATGATAGCCGGCGCCATCGAAATGAGCAACGTCGATCTTACCGAACAGTTTACCGACATGATCGTTACCCAGCGCGGTTTTCAGGCCAGTTCGAAGACAATCCAGACCTCGGACACAATGCTTGACACTGTGTTGAATCTGAAACGTTAATAAGATACAATGAGGTATGTCAGGTTTCATGACCTGACATACCCGCATGAGTTAAAAAGGTACATTATGATAATGGTTACGCAGTTAAACGGCAAAGAGTACTGGATTAATCCTCATCAGATCGAACAAATCGAATGTAATCCGGATGTTACTCTCGTCATGCTCTCCGGCAGACACGTGGTCATTCGCGAAAAACCCGAAGACGTACTGAACCGTATAATCGCATACCGCCGCCAAATCGGCGCATTCAAGAACGAGGAGTAGGATTCTATGGATATAGCGTCAGTTATCGGATTTATCGGCGGATTGGCTGTCGTTCTTTTCGGTGCAACCTTAAGCGGTTCACTAAACGGGCTTATTGATATTCCGTCCTTTTTCATCACCGGCGGCGGCTCCTATATGTGTCTCTATCTCACCTATCCCCTGTCCTATGTGGTGGGTATTTTCAGCGTCATGGGCCGCATTTTTAAGACCTATGATTACGGGGAAAAAGGGCTTGTTCAAAAACTGGTAGCCTTTTCAGAAAAGGCCCGCCGCGAGGGTATTCTGGCTCTCGAAGAGGAAATTCAGGATCTTGACGATGAATTCATGAAAAACGGTCTCCGTCTGGTGGTAGACGGAACCGACGGAGAGGTAATCCGCACGCTGATGGAAAACGAGCTCAGTCAAATGGAAAACCGCCACAATATATGGATTACCCTTGTAAATACCTGGGCAACCCTCTCTCCCGGCTTCGGAATGCTTGGAACCATCATCGGCCTAATTGGTATGCTCGGTAACCTTGAGGACAAAAGCGCGCTCGGTCCAAACATGGCGGTTGCGCTTGTGACCACCCTCTATGGTTCGATGCTGCAGAACTGGCTCTTTGTGCCGATCGGCGGAAAACTGAGCTACCAGAATTCCATGGAAGTAAAATCAAAGGAAATGGTAATCGAGGGCGTTTTGTCCATTCAGGCCGGTGATAACCCCCGCATACTCGCCCAGAAAATGTTCACTTATCTGACACCCAAGGACCGGAAGGCTATTGAATCCGACGTGTTAAAGGATTAAGGGCATACACGATGGCTAAAAAGAAAGCAAGGGCGCCGAAACCTTCAACAATGGGCTGGCTCAATACATACGCGGATATGGTGACCCTGATGATGTGCTTTTTCGTCATGCTTTATGATCCATCCGAAGCGGCGGCCGCCCAGGTTGCCGCGATGACCATCGCCATAAACAGCGATACTCCCGGCGGCGGCATGTCGCTGACGGCAGGCCATTTATCTGACCTGGGAAATGATATCAATTCCCTTCCCTCGATGGACAAGGGCAAAGCCCTCGGTCAGGCAGTTAAAAGAGCCGTCAGCGCCTTCGCCCCCGAAATCAAATCGAAAAAAATTACCCTCACGAGCGACGAGAGAGGACTTGTCATTTCTCTCGCCTCCGATTCTTTTTTCGAAACCGGCAGCGCCGAGGTTAAAATCGAGCAAACACGGGATACCCTGCTGAAAATAGGACAGTTTTTATCTGATCCCAAGCTGAGCACACGGCGTTTCCGCGTAGAGGGTCACACTGACTCTTCGAACACCAATTCGACCAAATGGCCGAGCAACTGGGAACTCTCGGCTGCACGCTCGGTCAATGTGCTGCATTACCTGACGGACTTCGGTGCCGACGAAAAACGCTTTTCGGTTGCCGGCTATGCCGATACCCGGCCCTTCTATTCAAACGATACGGCAGAAGGACGGGCCTACAATAGACGCGTGGATATAATTATTCTGGACGAAGGTCATTTTTAATGATATTATTAAGCGAAAAAAAGGATATAATCTATGGATGATCAGGATGAGATAAATCTCGAAGGTTCAGACGCAGCTTCCGGGGATACAAGCGGGAAAAAAGGGAGCGGAATGCTTCCCCAGCTCCTTAAATGGATAGGTATTGTGCTCGGTGCCCTGATTTTTATCATTACGGTTGTGGTTATTACGGTCAACATCATGGGCGGTTCGGGAAAAAACCAGACATCCATACCGACCTCCGAAGAATATACCGGTTTGCGAGAAGTCCTTCAGTGGTGGCAGGCGGTTGGTGTGCTCAAGACAAAGACAGCGGACGCGATTCCTGCCAATGTAGTGGTGGAAATGGCTTTCGGATATCCCGATCAGGATAAGGCGACCCCTGCCGAACTATCCTCGCGAATGGTTGAGCTTAAGGATTTTCTTCGTTCTTTTTTCAACAAGAAAACGGCCGCGGAACTGAAAAACGAAGACAAAATAAAAATTGAAATCAGAAATTCCATAAATGACAATATACTGTCAAAGACCAAGATCCGGGATGTGCGTTTTACCCAGTACGAGATAGTCGAACAATAAGGAAATAATGACAGAAGTTCTTTCACAGGATGAAATTGATCAGCTTCTCACCGCAATCAGCGCCGGGGATACCGATACAGAGGATTTTCGGCCGGTTAACGATACGCGCAAGATCAAGATTTACGATTTTAAACGTCCTGACAAATTTTCGAAAGAACAGATTCGTACCGTTTCGATCATGCATGAAACCTTTGCCCGTCTCACGACAACTGCGCTTTCAGCCCAGCTGCGCAGCATGGCGCATGTGCATGTCGCCTCGGTTGATCAGCTTACCTACGAGGAATTCATCCGCTCGATTCCGACGCCGACCACTCTCGCGGTAATCAACATGGATCCCCTCAAGGGAAACGCCATTCTCGAAATAGATCCATCGGTTACGTTTTCGATCATTGACCGCCTTTTCGGCGGTACCGGCAAGGGAACGAAGGTTCAGCGGGATCTCACCGATATCGAGCAGTCCGTAATGGAAGGCATTATTGTCCGTATTCTCGCCAACATGCGCGAGGCATGGACCCAGGTTATCGACCTTCGTCCCAGGCTTGGACAGATCGAGAATAATCCCCAGTTCGCACAGATCGTACCACCCTCGGAAATGGTTGTCCTCGTCACACTCGAGATCAAGGTCGGCGAGGAAGAGGGAATGATGAACTTCTGCATTCCCTATATCACGATCGAACCGATCATTTCCAAACTGTCGAGCCAATTCTGGTTTTCTTCAGTCCGCAGAAGCTCTACCACCCAGTATATGGGCGTTTTGAAGGAAAAGCTGTCGACGGTAGAAATGGACGTGGTTGCGGAAATCGGCACGATAAACCTGCCGGTGCGCGATGTGCTCAACCTGAGGGTAGGCGACGTAGTCCGCCTGTCGAATGTGCATGTCGGCGATCCGTTTACCCTGAGCGTGGGAAACAAGAAGAAATTCCTGTGTCAGGCAGGCGTTATCGGGAAAAAAGTCGCGGTTCAAGTCATTAAAAAATTGGCAGATATAGAACAGGAAGAATTCGAAGAATTATCAGTAGAAGGAGATGAAGCATATGAGTGACGGTTCCATATCTCAAGACGAGATTGATGCCCTGTTGGCAGGTGTCGACATGGGGGGAATGGGTGCCGCTCCTGCTGCTCCATCCCAGGGTTTGAATGACAGCCAAACAGCAGCCCTTCAGGGTTTTTTAAATAGCAATATTTCCGGGCTCAAGTCGAATCTCGAGTCCATGACCGGAAAAAAAGTGGAATTCGGCAATCCCACGATCGAAACGCTCAAACGCGACACATTCCTGCGCAAACTTCCAGAAATGGTTGTCGGCTGCATGATCGATTTCAGCGTTGCCCTCATCGGCGATCATCTTTTTATCCTTGCACCCGAATTCGCGCAGAAAATCGTCAGTCTGGTAAACAACGAACCCAACGCGGAACTTGATGACATGTCCCTTTCCGTCATCAGCGAGACTATTTCCCAGCACACGGGGATGGAAATCTCCGCGCTTGAAAAAGCCGGATTCAAGGGAGTCATCAATTCTCCCGCTGAATCAATCCATGTGCCCAAAGCCATGGTACGTTTCCCCAGGCAGGATTTTACCGTATTCACCTATCCGGTCAATGTTGACGGTTCCGCTTTTTCACTTTGGGAAATAATTCCCTTTTCCATGGCCGCTGAAATTGCCGGCGCATTCGGCGGAATGCAGAATGAAAGCGCTTCTCCTTCCATGAATCAGTCCAACATGCAGGGCCAGGGCGGCATGCAGAATGGAATGAACATGAGCGGCATGCAGAACGGAATGAATATGGGCGGCATGCAGGGCAACATGAACATGGGCGGCATGCAAGGCAACATGAATAATATGAATAACATGAACATGGGCGGCATGCAGGGTAACATGGGCAACATGAATATGGGCGGCATGCAGGGAAATATGGGCAACATGAACATGGGCGGCATGACCGGTCAGATCATGGGGATGAATCCCAATGTCCAATCGGTGCAGTTTCCCAATCTTCAATTGAACACCACCGGAGTGGAACAGGGTAACATCGGGCTGATCATGGACGTGTACATGGAAATGACCGTCGAGCTCGGCCGCACCCGCAAGGTAATCAAGGAAATTCTCGGAATGGGAGAAGGCACGATTATCGAGCTTGATAAACTTGCCGGTGAACCCGTTGATATATTGGTGAATCATAAACCTATTGCAAAGGGCGAAGTAGTCGTTATCGATGAAAACTTCGGCGTCCGCGTAACCGAGATTCTTTCTCCGGTAGAACGCGTGAGCGATATGTAAGTCAAGAGTACTGTTTCGGGGTGGGGGGAACATGATTACTTTCTCGGGTAAAATAACCTTTCGGGTTGTTTTTTGCGTTATATTGATATCCTGCGGTTTTGCGCTGCATGCACAGGGCGCAGATTCTGCAAAGTCCTCGGGCTCTGCTTCGGGTACCGGAGGCGCACAGGGAGCGCCCTCGCTTCAGGGTTCCCCTCCCGTGACCGATGAAAGGGCCATTGTCCTTGACTCCCCGCCGGCCGCGCAGGCAAACGGCGCAGCTGCGCAAACTTCGAGCATATGGATTCTCCTCCGCGTGGTGCTGGTGCTGCTCATCGTCTGCGGGGGAATCTACGGAACCGTATATCTTTTAAAAAAATCCACAAAAATAAACGCGGGCAATGATCCGTATCTGAAAAGCGTTTCAACCCTCTCGCTTTCAACAAATAAATCTATCCGGGTAATTACAGTCGGAAGCCAGGCCTTTCTGATCGGCGTCACCGATCAGTCTATATCCCTGATTTCCGAGATCAAGGACCGCGAGCTTATCGATGCCATGAATCTCGAGTCGGACCTGAACGCCACGGTGCCCGCAGGCAGCTTTGCGTCCGTCCTTTCCGCCTTCCTGCCGAAACAGCTGCGCGGAATGACAGGCGGCCCCAATGCGAGCGGTGGTGCAGGCAGCGAAGGGAATAAGTCCCCTGAAACCTCATCAACGTCTTCCGCTTCCGGTTTTCTTAAAAAACAGCGGGACCGCATCCAGAACAATGGAAGTCCCGAATGAAAAGCAAAGGCAAAAATAAAATCAACGGCAAAAAAAAACTCATACCCGCGCTGATATTTTTCCTTTTTGTCTGGCTCATCTGCGCGCCGGCCGTCGTGGTTTCCCAGGCGGCGAGAACCTTTCCCCAGGGGAGCACGACGGGCACAACCGCGCCGAACGCAGCCCGGCCGGCTACTCAGATACCCTTTATAGATTTTTCGATCCGTCAGCCCCAGTCGAACAAGGAAGTCGCCTTTTCCGTTCAGCTCCTTCTCATGCTCACGATCATTTCCCTGGCTCCAAGCATCCTGATCCTGACGACCAGTTTTCTCCGCATATCGATCGTGCTGGATTTTATCAAGCGCGCCCTTTCCCTGCAGCAGGTGCCGCCGACCCAGGTGTTGAACGGCATCGCGCTCTTTCTTACTTTCTTTATAATGTGGCCGACCTTCAACGAGATATACGTAAAGTCCTTCAAGCCGCTCGCGGACGGCAACATGAATATCGAGACCGCGTATACAGAGGCAGAAAAGCCCGTCCGTCTTTTCATGTACCGGCAGATGGCCTTTGACACCTCGTCAATCGCGATGTTCATGTCCATGGCCAAGCTTGACAAGCCAAGGACGCTCGCCGACGTGCCGACCCGTGTTCTGATACCCGCCTTCATTCTCCATGAGCTCACCGTGGCGTTCAAGATCGGTATACTGCTGTATATTCCCTTTATCATCGTGGACATGGTTGTCGCGAGCGTACTCATGTCCATGGGTATGATCATGCTCCCGCCTGTCCAGATATCCATGCCGTTCAAGCTGATCCTGTTTATTCTCGTTGACGGCTGGGGACTCCTGACCCAGCAGCTCTACAACTCGTTTTTATAATTTCGTACGCAGGGGAGGATAGAAGATGACATTAGGTTTTGTGGTATCGGTAATGCGCAGCGGAATATTCGAAATCCTGATTCTCGCCGCTCCCGTTTTGTTTGTCGCCCTCATTGTCGGCCTTGTCGTCGCCATTTTTCAGGCGACCACGTCGATCCAGGAGCAGACCCTGACTTTTGTGCCGAAAATCATGGCGATTCTCGGTATGCTCGCGCTCCTAGGCGGCTGGATGTTTGCCTCGCTTCGCGACTACACGATCAATTTGTTCAATCTCATTCCCCAGATGGTAAGATAGTTTATATGATGCCTTTCGACACCATTATTTTAAAAGCACCCGTTTTTTTTCTTGTCGCAGTCCGCATTTTCGCCATGATCATGACGACGCCCCTCTTGTCGATACAGTCGGTTCCCCGCATCGCAAAGATCACTCTTGCGGGTTCCATTGCCTTCCTTGTCATGCCCGTCGCCTATCCGGCGGGCTGGGATGTCGAGGCTTTCAGTCTTCATTATGCGCTTCTTGTCGTCGGGGAAGGGCTGCTCGGCGTGATTACCGGTTTTTTCATCAGCATGATTTTTTCAACCTTCAGTTCTGCGGGCCAGTTTTTCTCCTATCAGATGGGCTTCGGCGCGTCGGAAGTGTATGACGCCCTTGCTCAGATAGAAAATCCCCTTCTCGGCCAGTATCTCAACCTCATCGCGATGCTCGTGTTTCTGCAGATCAACGGGTTCCAGACGCTTTTTTTCGGCGGGATATTCAGGAGCTTTCAGGCTATCAACTGCTTTTCCCTCATTACGCATCAGGGTGTTTTTGTCGCCTTTTTTCTGAAAGGACTTACCACCCTTTTCATGAACGCGATGGTTATCGCCCTTCCCGTGGTCGGAACCCTCTTCCTGATCACCGTCGCGATGGGCCTTTTGTCGAAAGCCGCCCCGCAGATGAACCTGCTCTCGGAAGGCTTTCCCATCACCATCCTCGTTACTTTTTTTCTCCTCTCCGTTGCCCTGCCTATCATGATCAATCTATTCATTCAGATTATGACTCAGGGTTTTACGACCTTCGAGCAGCTGCTTGCGGACGCGGGTGGGGTAATAAAATGACGGATGTGCTGTGGATTGACCTTCAGTGGTTCGCTGCCGAAGATGAGGGAAGAACCGAGGATCCTACCGACTTCAAGATCCGCAAGGCCCGGGAGGAAGGCCGCGTCGCAAAGAGTCAGGAACTGAACGGGGCTCTGGTGCTTCTCCTGCCCATATTAACCCTGATTGCCTTCGCCCCCTCGATGCTGAATTCCTTTACCGAGCTGCTCCGCTTTTTTTTCCTGCGGAGCACGACAAGCGAAATTACCGATCCGGCCCTCATTGCCGCTTTTTTCCATTATTTCATCCAGCTTGTCCTTCCCATCACGCTGACAGCTCTCGTTTCCGGGGTGACGGCGAACGTTCTGCAAAACGGCGGGTTTATCTTCAGCCTTAAGCCGATATCTTTCCAGTTCAGCAAGGTTGCCCCGAATTTCGGAAAGTTCTTTTCCCGGATTTTTTCCTCGGAGGGCCTGTTCAATCTCGCAAAATCACTGATCAAGGTAGCAGTCATCGTACTCGTGGCCTATATAAATATCAAGAACGAACTTCCCAAACTGGTGACCATGCTCAATACCAGCCTTTGGTCGGCGGTCATGTTTATCGCCTCGATGGCATCGCGCCTTCTTTTGACCGCGGCAATTTTCTTTCTCGCCATATCAATCCCTGATTACATATTTCAGAGGCGCCAGTTCATGGAATCCCTGAAGATGTCCAAGCAGGAAATCAAGGAAGAATACAAGCAGATGGAAGGGGATCCCCTCGTCAAGAACCGCCTCCGCCAGCGCATGCGGGAGCTCTTGAGCCAGAACATGGCGGTCAACGTTCCGAAAGCCGACGTGATTATCACCAACCCGACCCATTTCGCCGTGGCGATGCAGTGGGACCGCGCAACCATGCGGGCCCCGATGCTGACGGCAAAGGGCGCGGACGAGACAGCCCTCAGAATCAAGGCGATAGCCCGCGACAGCAATGTGCCTATTATCGAGAACAAGCCGCTCGCGCGGGCTCTCTATGCGGAAGTGGAAATTGGTGATATGATTCCTGATGAGTATTATCAGGCTATTGCAGTAATTTTGGCAAAAGTATATGCACTCGATTCCCGCAAATCCAACATAATCAAGGAACTGTAAGAGACTGACATGGCAGCAGCACCCGGTATATTCGAAAACAAAAGTGATCTCTTTGTTGCCGTCGGCGCCATCACGATCGTGATGATGCTCATAATCCCGCTTCCGACCGTGCTTCTGGATCTTTTAATGGCCACCAACCTCATACTGAATCTGCTGATCCTTCTCATCGTTATATATACCCGGCGCGCAACCGATTTTTCCGTTTTTCCGACACTTCTCCTGGTAAGCACCGTGTTCGGCCTCGGGCTGAATGTCTCGTCCACCCGGCTCATCCTTTCGCAGGGAATGAAATTCGACGGAAAGATGATCAAGGCGTTCAGTACCTTCGTCATCGGCACGAACGGAACCGAGGGTCTCGTCATCGGCTTTGTCATATTCATCATCCTGATCGCCGTGCAGGCCTTCGTCATCACGAAGGGTTCAACCCGCGTTGCCGAAGTAGCAGCCCGCTTTACCCTGGACGCAATGCCGACAAAAAACATGTCCATCGAGGCCGAGTACAATGCCGGCTCCATTACCGAGGAAGAAGCCCGCGCCCGCAAAAAAGAAATCCAGAAAGAAGCCGACTTTTACGGGGCGATGGACGGAGCGAGCAAATTCGTCTCAGGCAACGTCAAGATCGGCATTTTCATCACTGTAGTGAATATCGTCGCAGGACTCATATTCGGCATGATGTTCCGCGGTGAACCCTTTGTTCAGGCGATTCAAACTTATGCGGCCCTGACCATCGGCGACGGTCTTCTGTCCCAGCTGCCTTCGCTGTTCGTTTCGGTTGCCACTGGTCTCATCGTAACCCGTTCCGTATCGGACGGCACTCTCGGTTCCGACATCAAGAACCAGTTTTCCAGGAATGCGAAAGTCTTTTATATCGGCGGCGGAACCCTTCTTGTTATCGCCGTGCTTCCGGGCTTTCCCTGGTACGTGCTTTTGCCTCTCGCCTCCGCCCTTGGCTATGTGGGCTGGAGCCTTCAGAAAACGGAGGCCGCAACGTTCAAAAAATCCCTGGAAAAGGCCGAAAAGAAGGAAAAGGACAAGGCCGGGGAATCGCCCGCCGACATGAGTCCCGTGGTTCCGCTCGATCCGCTCTCCCTTGAGCTCGGCTATGGACTCATTCCCCTCGTCGACAAGGACAAGGGCGCCGAGCTTCTCGAGCGCGTGACGCGCATCAGGCGCGAGTCCGCCCTCGACCTCGGGCTCGTGGTTCCGCGCATCCGCATCATAGACAACATGAGGCTTGAACCCAGTGAATACTGCTTTAAAATAAAGGGCGTCGAGGTCGCACGGGGCCGCATCCGCATGGGCTGGTATCTCGGAATAAATCCGGGCGGGGTTACCGAGGACCTTCCCGGCGAAAAGACAACCGACCCGACATTCGGGCTCCCTGCCATCTGGATCGCCGACGACAACCGCGAGCGCGCAGAGCGGGCAGGGTACACCGTCGTCGACCCTCCCTCCATCATCGCGACCCATTTGACCGAGCTTATAAAGCGCCATGCCTCGGAAATACTCGGACGCCAGGAAGTCCAGTCGATTGTCGACACGATACGGAAAGACTACCCTGCGGTTGTGGACGAGGTGATGAAGCTGTGCTCTCTCGGCGAGATCCAGAAGGTGCTTCAGGGACTCCTGCGCGAGCAGGTTTCTATCAGGAATATGGTCGTGGTGCTCGAAACTCTCGCGGATTTCCGTCCCATCACCAAGGATTCGACGGTTCTTGTAGAAAAGGTAAGGCAGTCTCTTGCGCGCCAGATTTGCCTGCAGTATGTTGATGACAGCAAGACCATCCATGTGCTCACCGTGGAGCCGGCCCTGATTCAGAAAATAGTGGAAAGCCGCTTTGATACGGTCACCGGCCCGATTACCGCGCTCGAGCCGGCCGTTCAGCGCGCCTGGATACGCGCCCTTACGCGCTCGGTGGCTTCGGTTCAGCAGTCCGGGTACCTGCCTGTCATTCTTTGTCCCGAGGAAGCGCGCATTCTGGTCAAGAGTTCCACCGAGCGGGAAATTCCCGATTTGGTTGTGCTCTCGGTACCGGAAATAGCAAATGATATAAAGGTTGAAGCAATAGGCGAGATAAAGTCGGAATAACAGATCTTTCATTGTTCAGGTGGGGTGAATGGATATATTGACAGAACAGGCAGCGACCTATGACGAGTGCATCGCCAAAATAAACGGAATCTACGGTCCCGGCTTTCATATTCTCAGACAAAAAAAAATACGCACCGGGGGTTTCTTCGGATTTTTCGAGCATGACGGCATCGAACTCTATTTCATGCTTTCCCGCGAGACCGGAAGAACGAGCGGGAGCCCCATCCCCAGACCTTCCGATTTTGACGAAGAACGGAAAAAAATACTCAAGCATGCCGCGCAGACATCCCCCGAAATGGCGACCCGCGTCGCTCCCCATCTCGCGACCCTCGGCAACAGAATTGCCTCGGCCTCTTCCACTGAAACACCGTCCAGGAGCGGTCCAGGGCCCTCGAACGCCCCGGGCGCCTCCGATTCTGCCTCCCAAAAGGAAAATTTCGAGTCGATCATGAGCGCGGTAAAAAAACTCGAGGCGAAAATTGACCGAACTTCAAGCCAGAGCGATATCAGGATAGAGGAGCACGTCACCCTCGAGCGTATCGAGAAACTCCTCGAGACCAACGATTTTTCTTCGTCCTATATCAAGAGCATCCTTACTCGCCTGAAAAAGGAATTTTCCCTTGAAGAACTGGACAACTATGACTTTGTCCAGGATACCCTGCTTGAATGGATAGGCCGGTCAATACTCATCAGCGACAATAAAAGCACCGAGAAGCCGCGCGTCATCGTCCTGGTGGGTCCCACCGGCGTCGGCAAGACGACCACGGTCGCAAAGCTTGCCGCCGCCTATTCCCTTGCCGCTACGAAGGGGACCAAATCGTTAAGCGTGCGGGTAATAACGATCGACAATTACCGTATCGGAGCCAAGCAGCAGATTGAAATCTATGGTACTATGATGAATATTCCCGTTTCCTGCGCCGAGACGCCTGAAGACCTCAAGACGCTCATGGCAATGTATAAAGAGGACGTCGATATCGTCCTGATCGACACCATCGGAAAAAGCCCGCGCGATTATACGAAGATTGCGGAGATGCGCCAGTTTCTCGATGCCGCCGGAACCGTGTCGGACGTGCATCTGGCGATGAGCGCCACGACCAAGGCAAGCGACATGAGGGAAATCATGCAGCAGTACGAGACCTTCGGCTACCGGTCCGTCATCATTACAAAGTTTGACGAGACTACGCGTGTGGGCAACATCATAAGCGTGCTGGGCGAAAAGCAAAAACCGCTCGCGTATATCACGAACGGGCAGCGGGTTCCCAAGGATTTTGAGCAGGCATCGATCGTGCGCTTTCTGACGAATCTGGAAGGGTTCCGCGTGAACCGGACAAAAATAGAAGAAATGTTTCCAATGGGTGAAAACAGGTTTGAATGGAGATAAAAATGGAAGATCAAGCTGAGGAACTTCGTGCACTGATGAAAGACAAGGCGGTCGCCGAGGATATACCGGAAGCCCGTTCGGATTCCGCCACGAGGGTAAACAGGAAAACCCGCATCATCACGATCACCAGCGGGAAGGGCGGCGTCGGCAAGACCAATGTGGCAACCAATCTCGCGATCGCGTACGGCCAAATGGGCAAAAAAGTAATTCTGATCGATGCCGACCTCGGGCTCGCGAACGTCAATGTCATGATGAATTTGATTCCGCAGTATAATTTATACCACGTGATCCGCAAACAGAAAAAAATGTCGGAGATCATACTGGATACGGAATACGGGATCAAACTGGTCGCCGGTGCGTCCGGTTTTTCCAAGATTGCAAATATGACTGAAGACGAGCGGAACTCCTTCATCAACGAACTGTATACTCTTTCCGACGCCGATATCATCATTATCGATACAAGCGCGGGGGTTTCAAAGAACGTGCTCGGTTTTGTCGCCGCCGCCGACGAGGTTATCATCGTGACGACCCCGGAGCCGACATCTATTACCGATGCATACGGAATCATCAAGATAATCGCAACCGAAGTCGACAACCTGAACATCAATCTGAAAATGATAGTAAACCGCGTTGCCTCCGCGATGGAGGGAAAGCGGGTTGCGGACCGCATGACGCAGATTGCGGCGCAGTTTCTCAACCTGAAGGTGGAATATCTGGGGTTTATCTATGATGATCCGCTTGTTTCACAGTCGGTTTTGCGCCAAAAACCCTTTTTAATCGTCGATCCAAAAGGGAAGGCATCTGTCTGCCTTAAGCATATTGTGGCCCGAATTGAAAAAACCGAGTATCCTGCCGAGGAAGGATTGGGCCGTTTTGTACGCAAATTATTCGGCCGGGAGTGGAATTGACTGTCTCCAGCCGCGGAAACAAATGGTAAAAAAAACCTTGACCAGTATCACTTTTTCGCATAGTCTATTAGCAGAGAGGGATAAGGTATGTTCGAACCAAAGATTCCAGCAATAGGTGCTTCAATCGGGTTCGCTTTGTCCCTTTTGGTCGGTATATTCAGCGGTGCGTCCTTTTTTATCATGCTCGTAAGGGCAATAGGCATGGGCGTTCTGTTTGCCGTCCTTTCTGTCGTGGCAAGAATTATAATTCTCAGGTTTATTCCTGAACTGGTCAGCCTCAGCATGTCTGAAACTGAAAATCCTGTGGATACCGGCAATGTGGTAGATATCACGATCGGGGAACCTGAAGATTCTTTGTTTGCAGGATCGGATGACGCCGTTTTGGGTAAGAGTGTGCCTGATTTTTTCGAGAGCGCAAGCGCCTCGGCTTCAGGTTCTTCATTCCCCTCATCCGAACAGATGGAGAATAATCAGCAAAACGAAGAACTTCGCACGGACGAGCAGCAGGGAAACGGGACGTCGTCCCAGAAGTTTGACGGGAACAAAACGGAAAAAACCAGGACTGTCGGCGGATTGGACGTGCTTCCGGATCTGCAGGACTTTATTCCGGCGGTCTATGTATCGGATTCTGATGACGATGTTGACTCTCCTCCATCCCCGGCAAGCACGGGCAAGAAGGATTCCCTGTTTACGGCATCCGATAATATGCCGGGATCCAATGTCGAGTCCGAAACGTTGGTAAAAGCAATACGTACTATTTTGGCGAAGGATAACTAAGTTGTCCTTAAAAGCCGGAATAATGCAGATTAATAAAAGGGTGTGGTAAATGGGGAACGCGCTTTTTGAGCAAAAAACTGAAGAAGAATTGTGGTCCGACTATAAAAAGAACAAGGACCCGGCAATTCGTGAATTTTTTATAAAGCAATATGCGCCTCTCGTTAAATATGTCGCGGGCAAAGTTGCGGTCGGAATGCCGAGCAATGTTGAATTTGACGATCTTGTCGGCTTCGGCGTGTTCGGCCTTCTTGATGCCATTGATAAATTTGATCCTGCCAAAAACGTAAAATTTAAAACCTATGCGGTTACCCGCATACGCGGCTCTATTTTTGACGAGCTGCGTTCGATAGACTGGGTGCCAAGGTCTGTCCGCCAGAAAACGCGGGAAATCGAAGATGCCATCGTGCGGCTTGAATCAAAGCTCGGGCGAACCGCCAGCGACAACGAAATCGCGGGTTCTCTCGGCGTAAGCGAGACGGATTTCCATCAAACACTCTTCAAAATATCGGGAACGAGCATTATGTCCCTTAACGACGTCTGGTATTCAGGCGACGATTCGGAGCGGATTTCTATCGGCGACAGCATCGAGTCGCCTTCTTCCCTCAATCCTGATGTGATAGTCGAGCGGGAAGAGATCAAGCGAGTTATCGTCGAGGCTATAAATGATTTGCCGGAAAAAGAAAAAATGGTGCTTGTGCTGTATTATTATGAAGATTTAACCCTGAAAGAAATCGGCCAGGTATTGAACGTGACTGAATCCCGTGTTTCGCAGCTGCACACAAAAGCAAACTTGCGCCTCAGGGCAAAATTGACCAATATCCGCAAGGGTATCATATAGCCAAGGAGCACAATTTCTATGGTTAATCTTGAGCAGATTCGGGAAGTAATGTCTCAACATCTTGAGGATGATAAAACCCGCGTTTTCGTCGAGGTAACCGCAAATACCCTAGACGAGGCTCTCTCCGATGCGGCTATGCAGCTCGGCGTTTCCGTACGGCAAATCGATTATGAAATACTTCAACGCGGAGCCTCGGGTTTTTTTACGCTTCACAAGAAAAACTGGTTTATCCGTGCCTATGAAATACGCAAACGACTGAAGAAAACCGTCCAGCAGATGTCCGAGGACGAAAACCAGAATGCAGACAAGGCAAAAATATTTGCAATTGAAAACAAGAACGGTAATTGTTTCGCATTTTTCGCCGCTGACGGTGTATACCTGAAGGTTACGCCCCCGACGGGCAACGGCATGGAGGTATCGATCAAGGATGCCCTCGATTGTCTCCGGGACAGGGGCGTAGTGAACGTTCCCGAAGAAATAGTCAAGCCCATAGTCAAAGCCTCCAAATCAGAATATGTCAAGGTCGGCGCCTATAAACATAATCCGGCAAACGACGCGATGATGTCCGTAGATATAACCGACCAGGACATGAAAGCCTTTCTCTATGCAATACCACCGGGACCCGGCGGTTCTGACCTTTCTGCAGACATGATTATCGCTTTTCTTATCAACAACCGGGTAAGTTCGGGTTTTGACGAAGTTCGCATACGGGACTTCCAGGACAGCCCTGTCTACAAGCAAAATTACCTGGTAGCCGAAGGCATCAAGCCCCAGGACGGTGCAGACGCGAAAATCCTGTATAATTTCGAGACTGACCGCACAAAAATAAAACTGAAAGAGAGCATATCCGGAAAGGTCGATTTCAAGGAACTGAACCTGGTCCAGAACGTGGTTGAGGGTCAGCCACTAGCCCAGAAAATGCTCGCGGAACGGGGAAAAAACGGAAAAACCGTCACTGGTAAATATCTCGAGGCCAGAAACGGCAAGGATATACCGATACCGCTCGGAAAAAATACGCGTCTCGCCGAAGACGGACTTACGATAATAGCCGAGACCAACGGTCAGGTTCTCATACTCAATAACCGCATCAATGTCGAGCCCATTCTCAATATCGATGGCGATGTGTCTCTTAAAACCGGAAATATCATGTTTCTCGGGACTGTTTTCATCAGCGGAAACGTGGAAGACGGTTTTTCGGTCAAAGCCTCGGGCAATATAGAAGTGAAGGGTACGGTCGGAAGGGCCGAGCTCGATGCGGAAGGTGATATCGTGGTGAGCCAGGGTATTGCCGGCAAGGGCGATGGGTCCATCCGGGCAGGCAAAACCATCTGGTCCAAATTCATCGAGAACTGTCATGTTGAGGCTGGTGAGTTCGTGATAGTCTCCGATGGTATCATCAATTCGCAAGTAAGCGCAAACCGCAAGATTCTCTGCCAGGGAAAGCGGGCCGCAATAATCGGTGGAACCTTGAGCGCCGCCGAGGAAATCCACGCAAAGACTTTCGGCAGTTTCGGCGGAGCGGGTGAAACGGTATTGAATGTAGGTTTCGATCCCCGCAGCAAGGACCGCCTGGATGCGCTGCAGCTGAATAAACTGAACGCCGAAAAAGAGCTTGACGAGGTTCAGCTGAATTTTACCACGCTCTCGAACATGAAAAAGCAGAAGAAGGATTTCCCTGAAGACAAGGAAGCGGCTCTCAAGAAGTATGGGGAGCGGCAGTATATTCTTCAAACAGAATTGGAAGAAATCGAGATCGAGATCACGCATATTCAGGAATATTTAAATACGCTCAAGACAAAAGGCAGGGTGTCTGCGTCTGTGAAGGTATTCGCGGGTGTCAGGATCGTCATCAGAGACGTGACTGAAGAAGTTCGGAGCGACTGCAAGGCAACAACCTTTTTTCTTGAAAACGGATTGATAAGATACGGGAAGTACCAGGGTCTTGATGACGATATGAAGAGGGTGCCCAGTGGGTATGCTGCCGATTGACCTCCAGACCTTATACACTCAGCTCGATAAAATCGGGAAGACTCAGGTGCAGTCGCAGCTTGCGGCCCAAACCGTCCAGGAAGGACAGATCGTCGCGAACAGGCGCGATACCGAGCACAAACTGAAATCCGTCGACGAAACGGACGCCGGCGAGGAAAACGTCGGTTTGATCCATGATAAAGACAACGAGAACTCCGGGGAAGAATCCGGGAGCCAGGGAAAAAAAAACAATGATGGCGACGATAAGAGTCCGGCAAAAAACGAAAAGCAGATTATCACGGACCCGGCACTCGGCGTCCACATCGATATTTCGGGATAGAGATGCATGAATAATCAAACCGGTTTTTTTATACTACTGTTTATATTGAATATCATCTGCATGACAGTCTTCTTTCTCTTTCTGAAGTCCCGATTTTCGCGGAAAAGGCTATCGCTTGAGCTCAGTTCAGAGGTTGACAAGCTCATCATCGACCTTGGAAGGGAAGCGGACCGCGATGTCGCCCTGCTCGAGAGCAGAATCAAAAACCTTCGCGCTCTCATCGACGAAGCCGATAGGCGGATCGTGCTTGCGGACAGGGAATCATTGAAACGGCAGGAAGAAGCGAAAATTATTGCCGATATACAGGGATCCGACAGAATCGACATCAGAGAGATACAAAAGGCGAAAGAAATGCCCGTACGCACTGCGGTGCAGCCTGTCAGCGCAGCCCTTACTTCCAGTGCGGCACCCGCGGCAAACGCTGCGCCCGCGGCAAACGCTGCGCCCGCGTCCAGTGCGGCGCCCGCGGCAAACGCTGCGCCCGCGTCCAGTGCGGCGCCCGTGATGGTATATACCCGGCCCTTGATCAAACGAAGCGAAAAACAGATTCAATCCGTAGCGCCCCTGCACGAGAGGGTCCTTGATATGGCGCGGCGCGGAATATCTCCGGAAATGATCGCAAGCACCATGTCCGTATCGCTTGGAGAGATTGAACTCATATTGGATATGAATAGTTCAAGTCTTTAACGGGAATGTCGATATTATAATCGATGGTTTCCACAATAAAACGGTATAAATCTGATAATTTCCCCGTACTGCATGGCGCTGCCTCCCGCGGCGAGTATCTGTATCAGGTCCGTCTCTATTCAGAGCGTGCCGCGTTTATGTCGGCACAGTCAGGCGTGTTGCGAATGCAGGTGCTGCTCGGCTTTATTGAAACCCGATCGGTCGTTATCGACGCCGTAATAAAAACAGACGGCACCCTCCATTATCTTTCCGTAATATGCTCATCAATCGCAGAACCGACGAATTTTTCCCGGATTATGAAGCGGACAGTGCCTCGCGCCATAATTGAGGAGATTGACCGGAAGCATGCCGAGGACAATATTTCTTTCCGCGCCGTGCGGGATGAGGTTTGGAATTCAATTCCCTTCGGCGGGGTTATCCGCACAGTCAACGATTCGCGACGGGTGCTTCTTGCCCTCCTGCTTGAATACAGGGCGCTTATCGCGGACTTTAACGTCATGATGCCCAAACAGGGAATGGGGGAGAAGCTGCATACTTCCTCCGAGTTCTCCATACCGTTTTTGATTTTTGAGCAGGACGGATCACTGTGCGGAATTCCCGACTTCCAGATTGAGCAGATCTCGCAGGGCGGGAACGGATCCCATATACTTCAGCTTCATCACGGCTATGGTCAGCGTCTGGTTATGTGCACTGACCTGATCTGCATTAAAGAAATCAATATCGTCAGCTGTCAGTTTAAGGGAAAAAAAAGCAAGGGATATTATCAGGTTTCCACATTCGTCGCAGGCGGTAAATTCGATTTTACCCTTATCGTGCCTTCCTTTCTGTAATCCCGAAAAAAAAAGGGACGCCCCTGGGACGTCCCTTACAATTATCTACCAATAATTACTCTGCGTCGGCTATAACTGGATGCGTGTACCCAGATTTACTCCCCAGTTCTGGTTCATGAGATTGTACATCCCCGAGATGTCAAGCTTGAGAATAAGCATGTTGAACGAAAGGCCGCCGAATACACGGGTTCCGATTGCGGTGACATTCTTGCTGTCTTTTTCCGTAGCTACTGTATATGAGGCCTTTGAAGTCGCCGAATATATGCCGAACCCGATATTGGGTGTAATCAGTATAAGGCTCTTGGAAAGCTGGAGTTTCGCTTCGATGACGTCCGTGCTGAATGCGGTGGCCAGGGTTTCCTTAACTGTTCCGTAAGACGGATCAATTCCAGCCAGCTTTCCCGC
>JAYVSC010000121.1:0-16056 GCA_043775705.1 Spirochaetales bacterium
GATGCTGTCTTTTTGCGTGAGACTGTACTGGAGGCTCTGGAAAACCGGAAGGATTACCCACAGAAAATACATCGTGAGGGGGAGGGCCAGAAAAAACCAGGGCATCAGGGCTGAATTAAGTTTCTTCATGAATGTGTTAGCCTCTTTTGAATTCTGACTGAGGGCAGTACCGGCGCAAGTGGGGCCGGTACTGCCGTATTATATATTTGAGTTACGCCTTATTTCTCGTAGATTCTGACGCGTTCCTTGTCGAGGTTCGAAAGGATGTCGTTCAGCTTTGCGGGATCGGCCATCGAGTCAACGATCGCGTTCATGCCCTTTGCGGCCATTTCTTCAGGAGCGTCGCGGTCATAGAACTGCATTGCGCTCTTCGCGCCCATCACCATTGCAAGTCCGTTTTTCGCGTCGTCGCTCGGGGGAGCTACCTGCACGTTGGCGGCAAGGCGTCCGAGGGGCTTGCAGAAATCTTCCTGAGCCTTGGCGGTCGCGAGGAAGGCCATGAATTTTTTGGCGTTTTCCTTGTTCTTTGCGTTCTTCGGAATCATATAGCCGTCAGTGGGCGTGTCGACCGAGTAGTCCGAAATAGCACCGACCGTCGGGAACTTGAACCAGCCTATGCTTGTTTTTCTGTCGGCGGGGACGACGTCCATGAGGAACTGTCCCATCAGGTACATGCCGGCTTTGCCGTCGATGAGGAGAGTGGCCGCTTCCTGCCATGAGTAGGAGGTCGCGTTGTCCTGTATGTATTTTTTGTCCGCGAGATTGGTCAGGTAGGAGAAGGTATTCACGACGCGGGGGTCGGTGTAGGGAACGTCTCCTTTGGTGAGCTGTGCGTGGAAGTCCCCGCCGTTGACGGCGCTATCCATGTAGTCAAACCAGCCGCCGGCCGTCCATGTGTCCTTCGCTCCCATTGAAACGGGGGCGATTCCCGCCGCGCGGAGCTTTTCGCACACGACAAGAAACTCGTCCCAGGTAGCCGGGGGAGTAAGATTGTATTTGGCGAATACGTCTTTATTGTAATACATTGCCCACCAGTACCAGCTCTGGGGCATGAAGTACACATTGCCTTTATAGCTTGAGGCGGATTTAAATGAGGAGGGGAATTCCTTGTCGAAGGAACCCGAGGGGAATACGCCGTTGATCGGTTCGAGAAGGCCCTTTTCCGCAAAGGCCTGCATGCGGTATCCGGCGAACCAGGTTACGATATCCGGCGCCTGTTTTGACGTGAGCCAGCTCGGGAGCAGTGTCTTGTACTGTTCATGGGCAATGGTGTTTACGGTAACCTTGATGTCGGGGTTCTGTGTGTTGAACTGGTCAACAAGGGCCTGGAATGCGTCTTTCGGCGCCTGGTCTGACATGTAGGAATTGATGACCAATTCCCTGCTTTTCGCGCAGCCCGTGAATGCGACGCCCGCGATCGCCGCAAGCACCAGCATGATTGAAACTACTCTCTTCATAGTCTTCCTCCGTTTACGTTTTCAGTTTTTCCGTTGATATAAATAGCAGCGGATCTTGTACAGGGTAAATCCGTTCCGCGCTCCCCGATAGGGACAAATGTCACAAAATGCATGCTATATCTGTATTTTGTTCGCAAGGCGGATTATCTCGAAACGGTCCTTAACTTGAAGTTTTGAGTAAATAAGGCTCACGTGATTGCGCACGGTCTGCTCGGCGATAAAAAGCTTTTTTGCTATTTCGTCATTGTCGCATCCTGTCGCGATCAGGGCGAAAATTTCCCGTTCTCTCTTCGAGAGGGTTTTGTACCACTCGAAGCTTTCCCCCGCGGGCTTTTCGTCCTCCGTCGTGAACAGGCGGCTGATCAGCTTCTGCGCGATCTGGGGGGAAATCTGGAGTACTCCGCTCGAGAGGGCTCGGATAGAGGCAATCAGTTCGGTCGGGGAAATATCCTTCAGGAGATAGCCGGAGGCGCCGCGGGAAAGGGCCTGCTTCACGTATTCGTCCTCGTCATAGGTCGAGAGAACGAGAATCTTGATCTTCGGTCTGACGGCCTTGATGGCCGCGACCGCCTCGACCCCGTTCATGACGGGCATGTGAATGTCCATCAGGATTATGTCCGGATTGTCCTTCTCGGCCCGCGCGAGGGCTTCCCGTCCGTTGTTTGCGATCCCGATTACCTCTATGTCTTCCGCGTAGTTCGACAGAAAGGTATTGAGGCTTTCTGCGAACAACGACTGGTCATCGACCAGCAGTACTTTGATTTTCTGCTTCGTTTCCATTTTCTTTTTCTCCCGCTGATTTTTCCGGTATGGGCAGGGTGATGCATATCCTGAACCCGCCCTCGACCGGATTTGACGTGACCATTTTTCCGCCGAACGGCTCGATGCGCTCTTCCATGCCTGCAAGCCCGATTCCTCTTACTATGACTTTCGCGCCCACGCCGTTATCGGTTACCGTCAGGGACAGCATGCCCTCATCGAGGTGAAATGATATGCGGACCTTCGTTGCCCTTCCGTGCCTCATTGCGTTCGTCAGCGTTTCCTGCACCGTGCGGTATATCATCCGGTCAATATCGTCGGAAAAGCGGTTCGGGATATTTCCCGCGTCTACCGTTACATCGATGCCGGTAATGTCCTGGAATACCTGCTTTATCCGGTAAATGGCCTCAAGCCCGCGAGGCCCGCCGTATATGCCTCCGCGGAGAGCGTGCAGCGCCTTGCGCGTTTCCTGCAGGCCTTCCTTTGCCTGTGTCCGTGCGCTCTGGAACACTTCCTCGATTTTTTCCTGGCTGCGGAGACCGGTGCTCATCCCCGCGTCCATCAATGATATGATATTTGTGAAGATGTAGCCCGAGATATCATGGATGTCCCGGCTGATGCGGTTCCGCTCGATCGATGCCCCTTCCTCTCCGGCCTTGCGCGCGATGTCCTGCAGTTCCTGGTTTACCTTGGATATTTGGGAGATGCTTTGGTTCAAGTGGATGATCGTTTCCCTGTTGTGCAGGCTCGATTCGGCAAACCAACGCACGGCGACCGAGGACGCCATGAGGACGAACAGGATGACGGTAAACGTGCATATGTCGGCGAAAGACAGCCCCGCGTTCGTGAAGAGGAGAAGCGATTGCCCCGCGTACGACAGGTTGAAAAGGGAGCGGATTATTATCACGTAAAAAAGGAGGGACAGGATGCCGTTTGCCGGAGGGCTTACGCGGAGACCCGCAGTCGAGACCAGGGCAGCGGCAATGCATAGTTTTATGGATAAGGAACCGCTCAAGGAATAGACGGCGAATAAGTAGCACAGCAGGGCTGATGAAAGGGTAAATCCGTTCAGGATGTTTGAATTCGACAGGCAGGCAATCTGGATGCAGAGCCAGGCGAGGCCGAAAAATACGGCGAAGGTTACGTAAAAACTGCTCGCGAACAGAACGGAAAGACCGGTATTAAGTTTATCCTCGGGATTTCCATATCCGTAGGTTGAAAAAAAAATAAGTAAGGCAGTGCCCATGAGCACTGCCGCGCAAACCGAGGGCACCGCTCTATAAAGAAGTCCCCGGGAAGAAAAGGGCTCCGCGTTATGCATCATGATTGATAATATGCGCTAATTGGCCGTCTGTCAAATCAAACAAAAATAGTGTATCATTATAGGGGCTTTTAGAATGAGTAAAAGGAGAATGCATGATTATGCTGTCTGTTATAGCGTTGTTCGTTGTTTCCTTTATTGCTTTATCCATTATCGCCGTCAGCCTCTATCTGGCCCTCAGGGTTTCGTTTCCTCCCCGAATCGTCGAGGCGCGCGTTCTTGCGGACGAGGCAGAAAAAGGATATATCGATCTTGCGCGCTGGAATTCCCTGCGGAAAAAAGATTTTGTTTTTGACTCGCCTTACGGCTACACGCTCCGCGGCGTGCGTGTGTATTCGGATACGCCGGCGACGGACCCGGAGGGAAAGCCTTTGCAGCGCGTGCTTGTCCTTTGCCACGGTCACGGATTTTCGCTTGTCGGCAGCATCAAGTATCTCGATCATTTTCTGGATCTCGGCTTCGACGCGGTCATGTACGATCACCGCGCGTGCGGCCGTTCCGGCGGCAGAGGCGTTTCCATGGGCTATTTCGAAAAGGACGATCTTTCAACCCTTCTTGACATCCTGCGTTCCGAGTATGGCAGTGACGTTCTTGTCGGGACGCTTGGAGAATCCATGGGAGGGGCAACCGTAATCCTGCAAGCCGCCGGGGACAGTCCCCCTTCCTTCGTCATCGCGGATTGCCCGTATTCTGATTTGCGGGCCGAACTAGCGTATCGGCTCAAGGTGGAGAATCACCTTCCGTCGTTTCCTTTCGTGGGTTTGGCGAGTATTTTTACCCGCATTAAAAGCGGCTATTATTATTCGCAAGTTTCTCCTCTTTCGTCTATCCGCGAAAAAGGCGGTCTTCCTTTAGTTCCCGTTCTTTTTATGCACGGGGGGAGCGATGACTATATTCCTTCTTCCATGTCGCAAACCATGCATGAAGCCAAAGAGGGCGTCAAGGGGTTCTGTGTCGTTCCGGACGCGCGGCATGGAAACAGCGTCGCGACGGACTGCGATCTGTATATGCGGACAGTTGATGAATTTCTTTCCCGGATTTGAAAGGGCGTGCGGAAGGCGAGGATTCAGTTTGTGTGCTGAAGCTTTTTTACCTGTTCTGTATTAAGGCGTCCCGCTTCCGCCACCAGATCAGACGCCGCCCTGATTTCGGCGACCGCCGTCTCGAGCACTGATATTTGATTATGAAGCTCGACTGAAAATTGCGCGATATGGGCGAATCCCGTTTTTTGGGAATCAACCTGGGATACGACGGTATTCACCATCTCTCCCGAGGCAAGTGCGGTAGCCACTATTTCCTGGGCTGCTTCCATCACTTCCCTCGTGCCTATGTCCATTTCGGTAATGCCCCTGAGTATCTCGTCGATGGATTCGGTAAGGGTACGGGTATCATTTACGTTCTTGTCAATGAAAGCGGAAAATTCCTTCATCATTTTATCCGTTGCCTCGACCGTCCGCTCGTTCTCTCCGAGAAGGTTTTTTATTGTCGCGGCGTTTTTTTGCGTCTCCTCGGACAGTACCCTGATTTCCTGCGCGATGACGGCGAAGCCCTTGCCCGAGGAGCCCGCGCGGGCGGCCTCGATCGAGGCATTCATCGCAAGGAGTCCTGTCTTGCTCGCGACGTCCTGAACCATGTGTACGAAAGAGGTAATTCCCTTCGAAGACTCCTGCACTGAAATGACGGCTGCGAGCAGTTTTTTTACCAGCTCCTTTTGCGCGGTACCCGCGTCTGATATGCCGTCAAGCATTTCCCGGCGTTTCGTGGCGATGCCGCTGATGTTCGCGAGGTTCGCCGAAATTTCAGTGATCGCGGCCGAGGTTTCGGTAAGGGCCGAGTTTTGCTCGTCGAGGTTTTCCTTCATCGACTTCGCGCTGTTCAGTACCGCACCGCTCGATCTCGTGAAATTTTCCGATTCCTTCAGCAGATTTTTTGAACCCGTAGAAAGATAATTCTCGATATTCTCCACCTGTTTCAGCGAGGATTGCACCCTTCCCGAGGCGGTGAGAATTCGTTCCCCGATGGCCATGCCCTCGCGGGCGTCGTTCATGATTTTCGTCAGGTTTGCGAGAGCGCCCTGCGCGCTCTGCATCTGCATTTTCGCCGAGTCGAGAAGTTCCTCGGAAAGTTTCTTGACCAGAAGGAGCACAATGTTGGTCACGGACATACCGAGAATTCCGACCAGCATTATCGCGAGAGTCACCTGCCTATTTACCTCAAAGAGGCCGAGAAAAATCGTGGCAAAGGCGATGAGCCATCCCGTGACCGAGCCCGAGAAAAACAGGAAAATCTGCTTTTTTTGCAGGGCGACGATAATATTGCAGGTCGACATGACCGTGATAAACGCAAAAGGCCTGTAGGCCTCGCTCGGCACGCCGGTGTAGGGCATCAGGAACATGGCAGCCATGGAACTCGCGAAGAGAATGCCGGTGATGATCCTTGAGGCAAAAAGGTATTTCTTGTTTCTCAGCAGAATAACAGCGGCTGCAAGAATGAGGATAAGTATAAAGATGGCTATTACGAAAAAGGAAATTTTCCATCCTGCGCTGAGCAGAGCGACAGTAGCTAAAAGGCAAAAAGTGATCAGAAGAAAAATCGAGATTATCGCGATATAGGGCAGCTGTTTTTGCACGCGGAAACTTACATCAGGTGATTTTCGGTAAGGGATTAGAATATCCAGTATTGAGTTAAGCATCGTTTATCCTTTTGTCACGTGGGACGGTACTGTTATATAGTATAAATCAATTTTCCCGACAAATGTGCGGGAAACCCGATGTTTTATATTTCCGACGGTAATTTCCGTGCTTTTTTCCGGTACGGTAATAAACAGCAAGCCTTCCAATCGGAGTTTTTCGTGCAGAACGATGGAAAGTGCGTCTTTCCGTGCGGAAATCGAGAGAATCTCCGAACCGGGGAAGGCGCTCATGGTCGAACCCGCCCTTGTCCAGGGGATTTCCGGCGTGCATAAAAGAAAGCATTCCGCGGTATAGGGCGGAAGCTCAAGCTCTGTCCCCGCCCCAAGCCAGGGGTTCTCCATCCCGCTCCCCGCGCGGAAGCAGAGTGAGCCGGGTAGGGTGACCATTCTTTTTTTCCCGCCGTGGTTTGAGGCGAAAAAGTATTTGGTTTCCCCGATGGAGACATCAGCGGTATACAATTCACGGTCGAAGGAGAAGGAATTGATTTTTTTCGCGGTAAGCGGGAACGATGACAGATACAGGCGTTTTTCTTCCTTCGAATATTCGCGAATATCATCCGAGGTGAATAGAAGGTTCCCGAAAAGATTGTTTATGTAGAACACGGTCCGCCTCTGCGCCTCGGTCAGCTGTATGTTCGTGTGCCGGAGCAAAAAGACATCGGGGTCGTTTATGAAAGCCCGTCCGTCAAGGTGATGGCGGAATACCGAATTCTGGAGCGCGTATCTGGTTGAGGGAAATTCGCGATGGATGAGGGCTCCGTATATTTTGTTGTGCCACTGAAGGTCTATGTCCGTCCCGATGCGGCAGTATTCCACCCTTCCGAACGCGGGCCACAGGGGGACCCCGCAGGCCAGTATCTGTTTGTCAGCGACGCACTCGCGAAGGAAGTCCATCGCGTCGCACATGATCTGTCCGCGCGTTTTATTCCTCCTGGGTTTTATGCAGGCGCCGTAGAGGAAGTCGAGCTTGACCAGGTCAAAGCCCCAGTCGTTCAGTACCACGTCGAACACATGCTTGATATACGCGCGGACCTCTTCATTGTAGATGTCGAGCGAATAGAAGGCCGACCAGTTTCCACCGGTGCAGAAGGGTTCGCCCTTTGCATCCGCGATAAACCACGCGCGGTGTTCCTTGAAGAGGGTAGAGATAGTTTCTCCGGCGAAGGGCGCAAGCCATATGCCGGCCTTGAATCCCGCATCCTTTATTTTATCCGCGATGACTTTCATTCCGTTGGGGAAGCGGTCATTGATCGACAGCCAGTCCCCGACGGCGCTCTGGTAGCCGTCATCGATCTGGAAGATGTCAATCGGCAGTTTCTGCTCACTGAAGGAAGCGAGGTTTTCAAGAATGACGGTCTCGCTGATATTCTGGTAATAGTTGTACCAGCTCGTCCATCCGGAGGCGGGACTCGCGGGCCGGCCCGTGATCTTCATTTCACCGAAGTAGCCGTCCATCACGGCATCAATCGATCCCTGCGAAAAGAGTATGTCAAAGGCCCGGTATTCCCCGGTGACGGCGAGATCCCGGCAGTCCTTTCTGACGAGCATGGTTTTTTTGTTCAGGTCGGCATGGAAAAAGGTAAATCCCGTTCTTTCGTCGAGGGAGCCGAAAAAGCGCACCGTCTCCCCCTCGGGGCGGACCCAGCCGTAGGAGGATCCGTGAAACACCCCGCGCCTGAGTGAGTAGCGCTGGAATTCATAATCGGCATAGCGAGTCACCTTGTATTTTTCGGTAAGGGGTGCAAAAAGTTTTGAAGGACCCTTCATCCGGTCCTTCCTGTCAAACTCCTTGGTATCCGTCCAGGACTGATACCCGTTCAGGAACACGCGGTCGTCCCGGGACGTCACGAGATCAGTCGAAAAATACAAATCATGCAGGACCACTTCATCAGTCACGGAGATTCGCAGGGTAAAACGGAAGCCGGCGGGCGATTTTTCCATCAGGGGTTTAAGCTGAATACCGTGTTCAAGCACCGGAGTGCCGGCACTGAAAGGGATTTTCATGATCTTGTTTTTATATCCATATTCAAGGCAGCCCCTGATTTCCGGTTGTTTCATTTAAATGCCCTCCTGCAGTCCCGTTTAACTCTTTTACACGATCTTAATGGATTATGGCAAGGGCATTGAGCGGATTCTCTATTGCATTCCTCGAAAAAGTGGCTCATTATTGTTGAGAAGAGGTTTGCGTTTCATGCAAAATAACGGAAAACAGGGACTTAACCCCTGTGTCCTTCCCGTATTCCTGTCGATACTCATTGTCTCCCTCCTTTCATGCAAGCCCTCTCATTCAGTGGAGGCCTTCAAGGGGGAGCTGTCCCTTTTCACCTGGTCGTTTCAAAAAGACGGACCCGCCCTCCTCGGCGGGGACTGGGCCTTTCAGTACGGAGAATCCGAAAAAGGCTTTGCGCCGATTCCCTCCAACTGGAAGGGTTCAGGAAGGGCAGGGCACAGGGCCCTCGTTTTCGGTTACGCCGAATACGCTCTCCATGTCATCCTCCCTCCCGATGACGGCCTTACCCTGATGCTGAAGGCAGGCGAGATAGGGACTGCAAGTTCAGTGTACCTGAACGGCAACCTGGCCGCGCAAACCGGCATACCGGGAAGGACCGCCGCAGAAACGACTCCCGATGTCCGGATCCGCTACATACCCGTTCCGGAAGGCAGCCGTGCCGGCGGGGAAAGAACACTCGACATACTGATCCAGGCCGCCAATTTCGACGATTCAAACGGCGGAGGGATTTGGGGCCCGATCTATCTCGGGACGACGGAGCAGATCGAGCACCTCAGGTATTCCCTCGTTATCAGGGAATCATTTATGGCAGGTTTGTTCTTTATTGTTTTTCTGTATTACCTGGTCATTTACTTTTACCGGCGAACGGACCTCACTTCTCTTTTGTTTGCCCTTATCTGCGTATCCTTTTTCCTCAGGCAGTCCGTGATCGGAGAAAAAATTCTGTATCTTCTTTTTCCTGTTCTTCCATGGCGCTTTCTCGTACGGCTTGAATACTTCAGCCTCTACAGTCTCGCGCCACTCTACATTCTGTTTTTCCGATCCCTCTTTCCTCACGGCTTCCTGCGTTCAATCCAGAACATTCTTACCGGCATCGGGATCGCCGGCTGCGTCGCCGTCGCGTTCCTTCCCGTTCCCGCTTTCATTGCGACGCTGCTGCCTTTTCAGATTTACTGGATTTTTCTTTTCGTATTCAATTATTATATTCTGATAGTGTCCCTGCGCGAAAAGCAGGCTGACGCATGGATCTTTATCGCGAGCTTTACGATTCTGGTGACCGCGGCGGTGAATGACATACTCCTTACGAGGCTCTATGTACCGACACAGTCCCTGGTCACCCTCGCTCAGGCGGTGTTTATCTTTTTCCAGTCGCTTGCGCTGTCCCGCCGCTTTGCGCGCGAATACCGCCGGTCGCGGAATCTCGAGGAACTCAACACGCATCTCAGCGAGCTCGACGAGGCGCGGATGCGCTTTTTTACCGCGAGTTCCCACGAGCTTCGTACCCCGGTCACCTTGATCACCACGCCGCTCGAGGCGATAATGAACGGCCGCTACGGAGACACGATATCCCGGACCGCTCCCGTCTTCGAGCTGGTCAAGAGGAACTGCGACCGGCTCAAGCGTCTTTCCGACGAGCTTCTTGATTTTCTCCGCTTTGATTCGGGGTCCGTCACGCCGTCCCTGCGTCCGCTTGATCTCGGCCCGTATCTGGAAAACTATGCCGCTCTTTTCGCGCCGGACGCGGTGCGCCGCGGGATTCAACTCGACGTCAAGGCGGGAGCCGGTTCCGACACAGGCACAGGGACAGGCACAGGCTCAGGCGGCGATACAGGCGGCGGCACAGGCATGGTTATTCTTACCGATCCTGTGCTTCTTGAAACGGTGGTGCTGAATCTATTGTCGAATGCCCTCAAGCATACTCCCCTCGGAGGCAGGATCAGTCTTTCCCTTTCCCGCTCGGGAGGCACCGTTTCCTTCACCATATCCGATACGGGCGAAGGAATCGGCGATGGGCAGCTTCCTCATTTATTCGAGCGGTTTACGGCCGCGTCAATTATGGCCGGCACGGGTTACTCCGGTTTCGGGATAGGACTTCCCCTTTCGGCAGAAATTGTCAAAACCCTCGGCGGCACCCTCGGCGTCTCAAGCCGGATAGATGAAGGCACGCGCTTTACCGTAAGCTTTCCGTTCCATGACGGCCTTCCCCTTCAATCAGCTCTTCCTTCAAACTCGCGGATATCAACCTACCTTTCGCCTTCCGTGCGAAAAGGAGCGGCGGGCCTTACTCCGATTCTTGTCGTGGATGATGATTCTGACATGCTCCTTCTTCTTGAAGATACGCTTTCGTCTTCCTTCGATGTGCATCCCGTTTCCTCCGGCGCGGAGGCAATAGCGGCGATCAAGGCCGGCCTGCGTCCCCGTGTTATCGTCTCCGATGTCATGATGCCCGTCATGGACGGCTTTGCCCTCCGTGAAAAGTTTGCAGCCATGGACGAATGCGCAGGGGTTCCCTTCCTCTTCCTGTCGGCGAAGGCAGACCCCCTGGCCAAGAAAGCGGGACTCGCCTCAGGCGCGGTCGACTACATCCTCAAGCCTTTCAGTATCGAGGAACTCTCGGCAAAGATCGCGTCCCTCGCTTCTCTCGCGCAGGCGGAGCGGGAACGTCTTGAGAAGAAGATCGTCGCGGCCCTCCGCACCGAATCCTCTCCCGTAACCTCCGGCACCGTCGACTGGAGGTCTCGCGCACTGGGCTCCGGCATGACCGAACGGGATCTTGAAGTCCTTGCCCTGGTGATCCGGGGTATGAGCGACAAGGAAATCGGCGCGGAGCTCGACTGTTCGTCCAGAACCGTGTCAAACCGTATCTCGGCCCTGCTCAAACGGACGGGAACGGCCTCGCGCGCCGGATTAATCGCCTATATTACGGGCAACGGGTAATAATACTCATACCTCCGGTAATAAATACACGGTATACGGCATATCAAAACCAATGCAAAACTGAATCCAGAAGAGAAACGAAACGCAAGTGAAAAAAAATGCGTTCGTTCAAACAAGCCTGGAGGATAAGATATGAAAAAAATTTTAGCCGTAATGTGTATCGCGGTACTTTCCGCAACGGCCCTTTGTGCGCAGAAAGAGGGATCAAAGACGGATCAGAAACTGCTGGACGCGAAAGTCGGCTCGATGAACGTAACCCTGTACGGCGACGCGAACGGCCGCTTCGGCATGCAGTCAATGACCGCGGACAACTCAAGCCCCTGGTCAGCCATGCTGATGTCGGGTTTGAGCGGAAACACCGACAACCTGATTGCTTTTCTCGGCGATCCCGCGACTTCCGGAAATGCCTTTGACGCGCAGAACGCGTTCGGAACCGCGCTCGTGACCAAGATCATGACTGCGGCGCAAACCGGCGGAGATCTGTCGACCGTAACCGGTGCGGAAAAGGAACTTGCTGCAAGCGTCGGTTTCAGCCAGACTGATGCGACCGCCATTGCCACCGCCTACGTGACAGCCGCTACCATTTCAGGCATGTCCGGCGGTGATGCCGCCGCCCAGGCCTCTGCAGGCGGGGCGGCCGCGGCCGCTTCCTATGGATCATGGGCCGCGACCCACGGGCTTGCCATGATGATGAAGGACCTGAGTCTGGCCGGTTATCTCGCTCTGCCTGACTACACGAAGAACGGCATGTACTACGGTCCCAAAAACGAAAACGCGGTCAAGCTCGGCACGAAAATCGCCTCGGCCGACGGAAAGTTCACCGCAGACATTGCGGCCAAGTATACCGGCTCCTACAGCGAAAATCCCGTCGACGTGCAGACCGCCTGGATGCAGTATGACCTCGGACCCGTGGCGGTCAAATACAACAGCCATGACGGCAGTCAGCACTGGGATTCAGACATCCTCTATGTCGGCGACAATTCTCTCCAGAGCTCCCTCGACTTCCAGATCAAGCCCGCCCCCGGCATAGGCTATGCGTTCTTTACCGTCATGAGCGACGAATCGGTTACCTCGGGAGTCAAATATTTCAACACCGAATTCCGCGCCGTTCCGATGATGCAGGCCGGTTATGTGTACACGGTCAAGCTCGGCGCCCTGGGAGACATCGAGACCACCGTCGGCGGTGCCCTTGACCAGCCGACAAAGGACGGCGGAGACTACCTCGGTTACATGGGCTTCGGCGGGGCCAAATGGACTCGCGGCCAGATGGCGAGCGAAGAGGGTTCCTTTGTGCTGGGGCTCAACGGTCTTTTCGGACAGAACACCTCGCGCCTCGCCGGCATGAGCCCGGGCGACATGGAACAGGCCACCCTTGGGCTTTCGAACCTTGATGCCTATATCATGGGTCTTATCGGGGCTGCCGCTCCGGTCGCGCCGAGCCTCCGGACCGTTTCCGCGACGGCTGACGATGACTCCATCGTCTCGGGCGGACGTTTCTACGGCGGTTACACCATGTGGACCGGCGGCATCGCTTCGGTCGACGCACGGATGTCAGTGCTAACCTTTGCCGGCGATACAAAGCCCTTCGCCGCGCTTCGCGTTACCGGCGGCCTTACTCAGTTCCTGAGCTCAAACTTCAGCGCTACTTTGGGCGGGGGCTACGAGCAGTATTCCGTGCAGGCCGGCGACAAGAATTACAAGAGTGCGCATGGGTACGAAATCACCCTTGATATCGGATACCGTTTCTAGTCGTATCATGATTCATCCCGGATCGGGGTTTACCGCAAGTGCGCCCCGATCCCTCTTTTTTTTACGCATTAATTTTCCAATTGCATTATAGTTGACAGGAGCGAAGGAAGGGTATATGAAAGACAAGACGGGTGTGATTTTCGGAAATGTGATGAGCGCTACGGTGATGAGGAAGGCTGAAAAAGTCAAAAAAGCCTTTCTCGCCGAATTCGGGGATGACTCGGAAAAACGCTTTGTTCTGTCGGACAGCGCCATTCCCGAGCTCGAGACTATGGGCGTGCGGCTTCTGATGGTAACCGAACCTCTTGGGGAAACCGCATCTTCCGGAATCCCTTTCGATCTTTCGAAGGACGGCAAAGCCCTGGTTGTCGGCAGTATCCGCATGGGCTTCGGTCACTACCGCATCTCGATTGCCATCGCGAGCGCAGGGCGGTCCATGGGTCTGCATCCCTACCTTTTTGACCTGCACTCCTTTTCGTCAACCACGGGAGGGAAGATCATCGCGAAGCAGAACGGCCTTTATTCCCTCGGCTCGCGTCTTTCGCAAAAGTACGCCCTCTTCAATAAACTCTACTGGGAGCCGCTCAACTCCGAGGGATTCAGAAAACTCTCCTACAACGCGGTAGACCAGAAAACCGCCGAGCTCATGGCCACGCCCTGCCGCCTCCTGCCGCCGGACATTCCCTATGTCGCGACCCATGTGTGGCCTTCCCAGGCCGCAGTTCACGCCGGCATGACCCATGTGGTGAACGCGATTCCGGACAACTGGCCCATGGCTCTGCACCTGTCGGAAGGAGCCATTCACTGCGTGCAGACGCCGTCTTCATGGTTCGGCTATAAAACACTGAACGGCATGGACGGCTCGCGCATTCTGAAAAACATGCCCGACGGTAGACTTTTCAATACCGGCCACTACATAGATCACGAGCTTGTGTCCAATCTGAAAGAGGATACCGCAAAGCGTCTCTCCCGGATCGCGGACGGAAAAGCCCTCCGCGTGCTTCTTGCAGTCGGCGGCGCCGGGGCGCAGAGGGAGCTTTTCGCCTCGATCCTGCGCGTTCTTCTTCCCATGGCCCAGGCGGGGAAGGTAGTACTCTTTATCAACGTGGGCGACCATGCCGGTGTCCTCGAGGGTTTGCGCGCAGATATTCCCGCTCTCTCGAAGGCCGTCCTTCACCGCGATGACTGGGCTGACACGAGCTCGTTCGCATCCATGGCCCTGGAAAGCGAAGCAAGCGGTGTTCACCTTTTTTACCACACCGGAATATTTTCCGCCGTATATGCGACGAACCTCCTGATGCGCGCCAGCGACCTCTTGATTACGAAGCCGAGCGAGCTTGCCTTCTATCCCGTTCCCAAGCTGCACATCAGGCGCATCGGTGGCCATGAAGCCTGGGGAGCAATACGCTCCGCGGAAGTGGGCGACGGAAGTATCGAGTGTCCCACGACTGCTCAGACCCTCCACATGCTGGATCTATTATTGAACGGAAAGGAAGCGCTGACCATGATGAATGAAGCCATTCTTTCAGCTGATAAAATCGGAACGTATTCGGGTGCGTATAGAGCCGTAGAGCTCGCCCTGGGGAAAAAATAAACAAAAAGCATTCAAGGAGACACACATGACACAGAAAAATAATACCGCCGGTACGCGCATCGTGCATAAACTGCCCTTTTCCAAAATGGTGCTGTTCGCCCTCGGCCAGCTCGGCTGGTCTCTCGCAAGCTGGGCAGTCTCCAACGCCCTGAGCGCCTTCTTTCTTCCTCCTCAAAGCACCGGAGGATCCCTTTTCCCCGTGTTTATCTTTCAGGGTGCGGTCATGGGAATCGCCACCGTCATCGGGCTCATCAACATGGGCGGCCGGGTATGGGACGCGATAACGGATCCCCTCGTTGCCAATATGTCCGACAAGAACAAGTCGAAGTTCGGACGCCGCCGCATATTCCTCGCGATCTCCGCTGTCCCTACGGCTATTTTTGCCTTTCTTGTTTTCTTCCCGCTCATGAGCGGCGCAACCGCACAAGGCCAGCTGGTCAACGCGGTATGGCTCCTGCTCACCATCACCTGCTTCTACTGGTTTATCACCATGTACTGCACTCCCTACAACGCACTCATCGCGGAGCTCGGCCACTCGCCCGAGGAGCGGCTCGGCATCTCGACCGCAATCTCGGTGACCTGGGGCCTCGGGTTCGTCATCGGAAACCTCGTATGGACGCTTACCCCCCTCGTGCAGAATACCTTCGGCCTTACCGCGGGACCCCAGGGCTATGCCCAGGCATTCCAGATCGTGCTTGCCGTTTTCTCCCTTATTTCTGCTGTCCTGATGCTCCTTCCCGTCATCTTCATCAGCGAGGAAAAATACGCTTCCTCGAATCCGAGCGAGCTCTCTCTTTTCGCCTCCCTCAAATCGACTTTCAGCAACAAACACTTCCGCTGGTTTGTCGCCTCCGACCTGCCGTACTGGATCGCCCTCAATTTTATCCAGCAGGGTATGCTGTATTTTTTCACTGTCCCGCTCGGCCTTGATGCCTCGTTCAACACGACGGCCGGAATAGTGATGTTCTTTTTGTCCTATGTGTTCTATGCCCCCGTGGTAATACTCTCCAAAAAATTCGGAAAAAAGATTATCGTCCTGACCGGCTTCCTGGTTTTTGCGGTCGCCTTTGCGTTCTGCTTCTTTCTCGGCTGGATGCCGCTCGCCTCACAAGCGCAGGCATGGATCGTAGTTCTGCTCGCCGCCCTTCCCCTGGCCGTGTTCGGCATCCTTCCCAACGCCATCGTCGGCGACATAGCGGACAGTCATGCCATCGTTACCGGACAATATCAGGGCGGCATGTTCTACGGAGCGCGCACCTTTATGATGAAGATGGGCATATCCCTCGCAAACCTGATATTCCCGTCAATGCTGCTCCTCGGACGGAGCACCGAAAACCCCTGGGGTATCAGACTTGCGGCTCTTGCGGCCTTCGGTTTCTGTATTCTGGGATTTCTTGCCTTTTTCATGTATAATGAAAAGGAAGTACTGGTTATCCTTGCAAAAGAAGAAAAGATTTAGGAGTCTATTTGTATGAAGCGTCATCTCCTGCCCGTTGTTTTAATTGGTATTGTGCTTTTCGGGATTCTGTCCGGGTG
>JAYVSC010000122.1:0-3584 GCA_043775705.1 Spirochaetales bacterium
GGAGAAAGAACACCCTGTGCCGCACCGGCCGATACGGCAGATACGGCAGAAGAAATGCTCGAATCAATTTCCCGGGAAAGGGCGGCAAGCTCTCCGATAAAACCCGAGTAGGAAACCACCGTTGCGGACGGCGCTTTCCGTATAAAGTCCGGGTTCGGTGTATCCCCGGTATAGGCATTCAAACGGCTTTTAATCGCCATATAAGTGGTATACCGGGAGGAGAGAAACGAAAACTTCGTGATAAGAGTGTCCAGGTCCGCATAGTGCTTCACCGCCGAGGTATAATCGCGTATACCGAAAGTATCGGCGCGGGTGGTAAAAAGGGACCCGGTAGATGCGATATTTTTCCCGAGAGAGGCAAAACGTTTCGCCGTATCCAGGAGGTCCGAACCCCTGACTGCATTTCCCTGGTCGAGAGAATCATATCCGCTCAGCCATTGCCTGCGTATTGCGGTATCGGAAGCCATTTCCACCTGATTCAGGGAGGCATTCCATTGGGCGTCGATTGCGCCCAGTACGCCTTCATATCTTGTCGCGGCCTTTCGGCCCATGGTAAAACGCTGGGCAAAAGGAAGGAACGAGTTTTCGGTTATCTGGTCATTTCCCTTCTGTATGGAGGCAAACGTATCCGTAAATACCCAGCCCGAGTCTGCCACAAGGTTGCGGAACCGGCTGAAACGCGCCATTTCAGCGTTAAGGACGATAAATGCCGCTTCCGATTTGTCGATATCCCCGGATCCCAATGTCTCGATACAGGCAGCCACCGCTGCCTTGAATGAAATCTGCATGTCCGTAAACGTCGTAATTGATGAAATAATCTGCCCCAGGCTGCCGTTAATCAGAGAAAGTGTTTCCGCATCGGTACCGTCATCAAACTCCTGTTTATAGAATACATAACCCTCGGTATATTTCCTCGCCGCTTCGGTATACAAGCCCTTGTCGATAAGGGCGGCGCCGGATGACATAATTTCCTCGAACTTCGCGCGGTAATAGGTAAACTGTGCCGCCGCCTTGGTGCTCAGAATAAAATCGCGGGTTTGCTTGTTCGGGTTTTTCTCGAGAGATTCCATAAGGGTAATCATGTCAAGCTTCTTCTGGTCGTTCGTCGGTTCATTTTTAAGTACGAGCAGGAGGTCCATGCCCTTGAGATTGTACGTATCCCGCAACTCGATAATCCGTTTGATGCGCCGCTGTGCTCCGTCAAAGTCGTCAGGATTTTCTTTCATATATGCGGCGAGTTCGAGGATAGCTTCGTTGTAGTTTTTTTCCTTGATTAAACGGTCTACCTTCGGGAGTCCTTTTTCAGGATTTCCCCCGGCGATAAGGCTCGCCGGTACCAGGAGAAAAAATAAAATGACAAATACCAGTATTTTATTTACACCCACAATATTCCTAACAAAAGATAGCTCCAATTATGAATTTCGGCAGAAAAAACGACTGAATAGAGTAAATAACAGAAGAATAATACCGGAAAATGCAATATACTCTATTTAGTTATGCATGTTCGGGTATTTTTTTTAACAATAATATGTGTACTCGCCCAATCAGCGTCTATTTATGCATTGGATGTGTCGGATCCCTATATATATTTATCCGGAATACTTGAACCCCTCATCGACAAAAATGAAGGAATCACCTCCTTCCGCTCCCTTTTGATACCCGGCGGCGGACGCTCCGAAGCCATGGGTTCCGCCTTCAGCGCGCTTGCCAATGATATCAGTTTCTTCGAAACGAACCCCTCCGGCAGTGCCACAATGAAAAATACCGAACTTGCGGTTTTCCACAACAGCTGGATCGCCGATTCACGCCTGGAAACCCTCTCCTTTACCCAACGGCAGGAAGATTTCGGTTATGGCGCCTCAATCAGATGTTTTTATGTACCCTTCACCGAATACAATACCTTCGGTGAACGCGTTTCCCGCGGCTATTATACCGAAACCTTCGGCGTATTGAATGCCGCTTACAACTTTCTGTCCGGCTATTACTTCAAGGGTATCTCTGTCGGCGCAAATATCAAGGCCGGATACCGGAGCATGCCTGATTTTTCTGACAATTACGGAAAACTGAAGGCAGGTTCAGGTTTGGCTCAGTCAGCCTTGACAATCATGGCCGACCTTGGTGTCCAAACCCGCTTCAATTTCCTCAAGCTCTACGGTTCCCGCGACCCGAACTTTTTTCTCGGCATGACCCTTCGCAACTTCGGCCCCCCGGTCAAGGGCGAACCGCTTCCAAGCCTTATCACCTTCGGTACCGCATATAAACCCGCGAACCCCATAACGGTTTCAGCTGAAGTTCAGCAGCCGCTCAATCTTGTTGACCCGTCCAAGTCTGGAACGACTGCCCTCGGAGCCGGTGTCGCGGTCGAATTTGCGCAATTTTTCACCTTCCTCGGCGGTTTTCAGCTCAAAGGCGCAAACCCCCGCGTGAGCATCGGCGGCGAAATGAACGTAAATGACCTGCAGTTCAATGTCAATTACACCCTGGACATGACTACCCAGTCAGCCTTGTTCAACCGCATCAGCCTTGCCGCCAAATTGAACCTGGGGGACCGGGGCCGTCTGGAAAGACAGAAGAAAATCGAAAACCTGTATATTGAGGGACTGAAACTGTACGCGAGCGGACAACTTGAAGACGCAATCACTGTCTGGAACGAAACCCTCACCATCGACAGGCGCTTTGATCCTGCCGTCGAAGGAATAAAAACGGCGACAATGACCCTGGAACTGCAGCAGAAAATCAGGGATATCCAGCAAATCGAATAAAAAAAAAGCCCCGGCCGCTGCCGAAGCTCAAATTCTTCATCATTTTTACTTTGCCCTGTCTGTCTTGTTTTTCTATTTCTTTCTGCTGAACACCCGATAGTTGATTTCCGCAAAAAGATTATGCATTTTCTCTGTGGTAGTAAGCCATTGGGTGCTGACGAAATTCGACCCAAGAGATTCGTACACCACCGTAAACGAGCGTACACTATCCTCAAAACGCCTGCGCGCATACTCCGTCTGGTCCCCTTCATTCATCAAAAGAAACCAGTCCATCGACTGCGCCAAAAGCAGTTCACGTGCTGCCATATTCAGAGCGCGTTCTTTCAAGCCGGAATCATCGGGAAACCGCTCCGCCAGATCAATCATTCTTTCCGTCGCCTTCCGGATATAGGGATACATCCAGTCGTTCGCGCTGTTCAACACTTCTTCGGCATAACCGCTTTCTGACCAGGATGAATAATATGGATCGATTTTCTTTGCCGGCCCTTTGAGCTGCAGTTTTGGGGCAAGCAGCGAAAAATAGATATCGCTGCATTTGGATGCAAGGCGGAACATCTGTTCAAGCCATGAAATGCCCTCATACCAGGATTGACCGAAAAGGGAGGCAGGAAACGCGCAGACAACCGAAACGGGGGATCCCTCAAGGGCTTCAGAGGCCTTATGCAGGATTTCCGCACGCTTGTCGAGAAAGGACTGCGCATCCAGACAAACCTGATTGTGGGCCTTGTCGATCTGGTAAAAGGCGGGTGCAGATTGATCCTTGCCGTGCTTCGCCCAGTAACGGAAACCGGTAATACGGCGGCCGAGGGAAACGTCAAAGAG
>JAYVSC010000123.1:0-3395 GCA_043775705.1 Spirochaetales bacterium
AATTATCCCCCCTCCGTCTCGCAAGGGAATGTACCATTACCGAACGCCTTCAACTGAATTTGAGCTTTCCTCGATAACACCGGAAAATACTCAGGTACCATGGACTGCCCGTTTTCCCGCAATATGCATGGGCGGAGAAGGAACCATCACGGTCAAGAATGACAAAGGCGATTCGCACAGGCTATTAAAGGGAACAACCATTTTTATTCCCGCCTCCGGAGAACAGCTTATCTTTTCCGGTGAGGGCACCTGCTTCATGGCCTCGATTCCACAAAACGGAACAACGGCAAGATGATTATTTGGATTGACGCAGATTCCTGTCCGCGCCAGGTGCGCGACATGGTGTGTAGAACGGGGATTCGCCTTGGCCTTCAAGTGCAGTTTGTCGCAAATCACAAGATACCCTTTACGCCTCATCCCTTGTTTGTAATGACGTTAGCAGACTCGTCTCCGGACGCAGCGGATGATTATATCGTGGAGAACGGACAGGCAGCCGATCTCGTGATTACGAGGGACATTCCCCTTGCAAAAAGACTTGTTGACAAAAATATCAGGGTAATAAATGACCGGGGAACTGTATATACCGAAATAAACATCAATGAACGCCTTTCAATGCGTAACCTGATGTTCGATTTATTCAACAGTGGAGTATATCCGGTTAAAACAGGGCAATTCGGAAAAAAGGAACTTCAGGAATTTGCAAATGCCCTCGACCGGGAAGTGCAGAAACTGCTCAGGCAGATGCCGGCAGTATAAACAATCAAGTTTCGGTTTCCGTGTCCGGAAAGCGATTTTGTATTGCCTGAATAGACGGCAAAATCTCGAAAAAAGCATCCACCACTTCAGAATCAAATTTGGTCCCGCTTAAAGACCTTATTTCGTCAAGAACCTTCTCTTCCGTCCAAGGCTCCTTGTATACCCTTTTACAGGACAGTGCGTCATACACGTCGGCAAGGGCGACAATGCGTCCCGCGATTGGAATTTCAACACCCTTGTAACACAGGGTTTTACCCGTTGCCGGGTCTATCTCCAGGGGAGCGCCGTTTTCCACGGAAACATGGCCGGGATAGCCCGAACCGTCCCAATTCTCGTGATGGAAAAGGGCAACCTCGCGGGCTACGCGGTCGACGGCTGATTCAATTTCATTAAAAAGGTTCGCCCCGAGCCAAGTATGCCCCTGCATGATCAAGTATTCCTCAGCCGTAAACCGCGCGGGTTTTTTCAGGATCAGATCGGAAATTGCTACCTTTCCCACATCATGGAGCATCGAAGCGATCTTGAGCACATCACGGAACTTACGGCTTTCATTTTCGTCTATCGAGTGATTAAAGGCCCAGCGGTCATAAATTTCAACCGCATAGCTCGATACGCGGTTGACGTGAGGGCCCGTTTCCTTCGGGTCACGAAGCTCGGCCATACGGATCATGCGGAGAACCATCGAGCGCGTCAGATGCGCATGTTCGAGCGCAACCGTCGCGTTTGCCGCAAAATGACTGATGTAGAGCTCATCATCCTTGTCGAATGCCTTGACGTTGTCGTTTTCGTCCAGCGCGTTCAATACCTGCAGCACGCCCAGGATAGATCCCCCTGAGGTCCGGAGCGGTATTGTCAAATTCGAGACCGTGCGGTAACCCGAGACTGCGTCGCTCTGCCGGCCGAATTTGTAGGGTTTGTCAGGGGAGATTTCATATACGTCGCTTTCATTTACCAGCTGATTGGTAGCCGCGCTGTAGCCGGCGATGGTTTTCTCGTTAATAGGAAAGGAAAAAAAGGAATATACCATCTTCTGGCCGGGAGGCAGCTGTTTCTGGAGGGTATCATTTTGCGCATAATGAATCGCGAGGCGCTCGCCGTCCCTTACATAAATCGAGCCCGCATCGGCGTGAACGACTTTTCGGGATTCTGTGAGTATTTGCTCCATCAGGACGTCAACGTCCTGGATTTTATGTAAATAGGTTTCTGTCTCGATGATACCGGATAATTTTTCTTCTCGAGTTTGTCTAACGTATGGCATTCCGGGATACTCCTGGGAACATGTCTAATGTAAGTCTACATTACTTTTTTTTTTGCGTCCAGTACAAATTCCATGATATAATATACACCATGATACAAAATGTTTCACAGATTGAAAAAGAGTTTTTGATAAAAACTTTGGTTCAAAATAAACAGACGGTCCGCTTTCACGGCTTTACCACCGCGGGAACGGGCCTCATTACGATGATGGACCGGTATACCATGGCTGTCACCCTGCTTGAAACATTCGATAATTCCAGTTTCTCTATTTGCGAGCATATTACCGGCTATTTTGACTGTCACGGTACCACTTATGCATTCGAGACAACGGTGCGTGAATGCGAAAAACAGCAGATAAAAATTGATCCTCCGGTCAAGCTGCTGCGAAGCCTTCAAAGGGAATTCGTTCGGGTGCGGAAACCGAAAAACATCCAGGTTATCTTTCATCTGGCGAATGAGGAAATTCATCTTGATTATCCGGTATGTCCGGAATATATCAGCGTCGAGGAAACAAACGAACAATCGCCGTTTTCAGGCAAAAAAATCACCGAAATGATCCTCTCTTTCAAGGATAAAATATCCGACACGTGCAGGAATAACACCATAATAATGTTCAGAAACCGCAAACCGGAGGCATTCGAGGAAGAATTGATCAGCAGCACGGGCAAAGTCCTTTTTATTCCCTCAACCTCCACCGTGCTGCCCAAAAGCGATCCCTATCCCGAGGGAAGGATCATCACGGAAAAAATAGAGGAAACCTTCGAGGCGCCGGATTTCTTCCTGACCGGCTCCCGGTTCGAGAGCCTTCTTGAGGACAAAAAAAGACATTCAATCACGTCCGAAATCTGGTGTCCAATCGTCTATTACCAGTATGTGGTCGGCTATATCTATCTCGGGAATTCCGGTTCCGAATCATTCGACATCGCCATGGTGGATTATGTATGGGATTTTTCCCGCGTACTCGCCTATGAACTGAAAAAGACAGGATACTTTCAGGGAGAGGAAGAGAAATCCACGCCTATAAAGCACAAAGCGACAATTCTCGATATGAGCCCGGGCGGCATGCTTATTTCCCTGCCCGACAGCGAAATACGAACCCCCATACGGGAAGGATCGATTTTCTCGGTAGAAATCGCTCTCGGTAAAACCATTGTGCTCTGTTCGGCCAAGGTGGCCAGAAGATTTGAGGAGAAGGACACCGTATCGTACGGAACGACTTTCATAAACCTGACGCCAGAAAACATGATGCATCTCTACGAATTTCTGTACAGACGATCCTTCAACGAAAAGGATCCCCATGCGTTCGAACAAAAAAAACTGAATAGGGTATTCAAATAAAAATTACCGGATACTTTTTTCCGCTGCCTGCCAAAGCGCGTCCG
>JAYVSC010000124.1:0-19900 GCA_043775705.1 Spirochaetales bacterium
GCGGACACCTGGAGGATTCGATGGCAGAAATGAACCTGATGATCGAGGGCTACGGGCAGTTCTGCGAATTCGACTACCGGTCCCTCGTTCTCGTCGAGCCGCTGCGCTTCATGAGGCATATCTATTTCCTCAACTGGTGCGCCACCCAGCACGGGGACACCGGGTTTACCGCCCGCTTCCCGGATTGGGGAAACAAGGCTTTCTGGATAAAGGAAACCGAGGACCTAGCCTCGCAACTTGATCACATACGGGCGGGAAGGGTATAATTCGCCGTAATGAAATCACCGAAAGAAATATCGATTGAAAAAAAAATCCTCGAAGCCCTTACTCCCGGCGGAACCGCCAGGGCGGCAGCGGAAATTCTCATGGAAGACGCGGAAGTCCAGCAGATGCAGGAATACGCGAACACCGTGTCCATCGTCCGCCTGGGCTACAACGACCACGGCCCGGTTCACATGAGGACAGTCACCAGGAACGCGGTAAACATGCTCAACCTGCTCCACGACGCGGGCATCAAGAGCAGCATCGAAGCCGAAAACTCCGGAACCTTCGACGACAGCCTCTGTGCGGTCATTTTCGCCGCCTTTCTGCATGACCTCGGCATGGCGATGGGGAGGCAGGACCACGAGCTGTTCAGCATGACTCTCGCAAAGCCCATCATAGAACGCACCCTTGAAAAGGTATTCCCCAACAATATGGCGAAACAAGTGGTTATCCGCTCCGTCGCCCTTGAAGGCATCATCGGCCATATGGCGAACCGCAGGATTCACTCCATAGAGGCCGGGATTATCCTGATTGCGGACGGCTCGGACATGGAAAAGGGAAGGGCGCGCATCCCCCTCGTCCTTAAAACGGAACCGAAGGCAGGCGATATTCACAAATACTCCGCCAATTCGATTGAAAGCGTAAAGATTACCCCCGGAGACCCGAAGTCAATCCGCATCTCGGTTGAAATGTCCACCGACGTCGGTTTTTTCCAGATCGAGGAAGTGCTTTTACCCAAGATCAACATGAGCCCTGCAAAGCAGTTTATCGAACTGTATGCGGGAATTGTCGGGCAGGAAATCAAGAAATACCTGTAAGATGATTATCCGATAGCGCAGTACCTGGGAGGGCAAAAAAAATCGGGAATGGCATCTATCAACTTCAAGATACCTTTGGTACCGTGAATCAATGACAGATCCTTCCCGAATTGCTTGTTACCGCTGTGTATTTTCGAGGATTGCCCCACAACATCAGTAACCCTGGCAGAAAGCCGTCCCGTTGGTGAACGGACATTTCTACATCTCATTAACCTAATTATACTTCATTCTTGAAAAAAGACAAATTTTTATCGACCTATTTGACAAATTCACCCATTTTTCATCAAATATCGATCATACACCGATTTCTTCCTGACCTATTACATGAAAAACACCCCGAATACCGCCCCGGCTGCAATGAAAAGGACGGGATGCCACTGCAGTTTTTGATATACGGCGAAGGTAAGGGCAAAAAGAACCAGGGCAGGCCAGCTGCAGATATCGGTCCAGCTTCCGCTTTTCTGAAACGAGGGAAGGGTCAGAACGGCTACCTGGATAACGTTCGCGCCCGCTACGGCTATCATCCCGGTAGTCGCGGCACGCAGCCCGTAAAAGGCGGCCTTTACTCCCTCCCTTTCCTGGAAGCGGGAGAAATATTTCGCGATAAGGACGATGACAATGAGGGAAGGGAGTACCGTCCCGATTGTCGTGATTATGCCGCCCCAGACCCCGTACATTTCGTAGCCGATATAGGTTGCCATATTCACCCCGATAGGTCCCGGGGTCGATTCGGAAATCGCGACCATGTTGAAAAAGCGCTCGGGGGAAATAAGGCCGCGGCTGACAATTTCCTGCTGCATCAGGGAGATGGCGACCAGCCCGCCCCCGATGGTAAAGGTTCCCACGTAAAAGAATATCCCGAAGAGGGCAAGGAGGCTCATGACTTGCCCCCTTTGCGGTATTTCAGGGCGAGGCCCGCAAGCATCGAGGCAAAAACGATGATCACCCCCGACACGTTACAGAAAAACATCGAGGCGAATGAGGCCCCCGCGATCGCGAAGGTAATCCAGTCGATGACCGTTTTTTTTCCGATATTCCACACCGCCGAGATCAGGAGCACTGCCACTACCACGTTTATGCCGCGGAGCGCCCTCTGTACCCACACTATGTCGGCGAAGTTATTCAAAAACATCGCCAAAAGGGTGATGACGATAATAGAGGGAGTCACAATGCCCGCCGTCGTCACAATGGCACCGCGGAGGCCCTTTCGGTTATACCCGACAAAGGTCGCCACATTGACCGCGATAATACCGGGAGTAGCCTGGCCTATCGCGAAATAGTCGATCATCTGTGCGTCTGTCAACCAGCGCCTCCTGCTTACCAGTTCCCGCTGGAGAACGGGAAGCATTGCGAGCCCGCCGCCGAAGGTCACCGCGCCGATGCGGAAAAACAGCATGAAAAGTTCCAGGTATTCGCGAAAGGTGTTCATGTCCGCAAATATACCCATAACGGGCGGGAGGGACAAGAAGAGGCGCGGAGCATCTGTATTATTGCTTAAAAACCTTCATTTATATAGAATAGGCGCAAACCCGCAGGATTACAGGAGCATCGGAATGGCAAAATATCCTTTTGAAACAATCGAACCCAAATGGCAGCACTATTGGGAAACACATAACACATTCAAGGCGGTCGAGGATTCCTCGGTTCCGAAAGCAAAACGTGCCTACGTGCTCGACATGTTCCCCTACCCCTCCGCGGCGGGCCTCCATGTCGGCCATCCCGAAGGATACACCGCCACCGACATCTGGTGCCGCTACCTCCGGATGAAAGGCTACAGCGTCCTCCATCCCATGGGCTTCGATTCCTTCGGCCTTCCCGCGGAGAATTACGCGATCAAGACGGGAACCCATCCCCGCAGCACGACGAACGCCAATATCGACAAATTCCGCGAGCAGATCAAGGCCTTCGGTTTTTCCTACGACTGGGACCGCGAGGTTTCCACCTGCGACGTCGACTACTACCACTGGACCCAGTGGATCTTCCTCCAGCTCTTCAAGCGCGGCCTTGCCTACGAATCCGCCACGCCGATCAACTGGTGCCCGAGCTGCAAGACAGGGCTCGCCAACGAGGAAGTGAAGGACGGCAGATGCGACCGCTGCGGCACCCAGGCTATCCGAAAAAATATCCGCCAGTGGATACTGAAAATCACCGAATACGCCGAGCGCCTCCTTGAGGATCTGGAAGGCCTGGACTGGCCCGAGTCCGTCAAGGCGATGCAGAAAAACTGGATAGGCAAGAGCGAGGGCGCCGAGGTGCACTTCAAGCTCGAAACCGGCGACAATTTGACCGTGTACACGACTCGCGCGGACACTCTTTTCGGCGCGACCTACATGGTGCTCTCCCCCGAGCACGAACTCGTCTCGAAGATCACGACAGGCGCGCAAAAGGCGGCGGTCGCTTCCTATATCGAGGCATCCGCGAAAAAAAGCGATCTCGAGCGGACTGACCTCGCGAAGGACAAGTCCGGCGTATTCACCGGAGCCTATGCGATCAATCCCGTCAACGACAAAAAAATACCTATATGGATTTCGGACTATATCCTCATCTCCTACGGAACGGGGGCCATCATGGCCGTTCCCGCCCATGACGAGAGGGACTGGGCCTTCGCGAAAAAATTCGGCCTGCCCATCATCGAGGTTGTCGCCTCCGAGGAAGAATGGAATGCGAAGGGCCCGAACGGCGACTATACCGATGAACCCGATGAATGCACCGCCGCCGACGGCCGCTCGGTCAACTCGGGACCGTTCAACGGACTCGGAACGGAGGCATGCATCGAGAAAATGATCGCATGGCTCGGAGAAAAAGGCATCGGAAAAAAGGCCACCAACTATAAGCTCCGCGACTGGATATTCAGCCGCCAGCGCTATTGGGGCGAGCCGATTCCCTTGGTCCACTGCCCCGCCTGCGGCATTGTCCCCCTTGACGAAAAAGATCTCCCCCTCGCCCTGCCGGAAGTCGAAACCTATCAGCCGACAGGTACCGGCGAAAGCCCGCTGGCGGGCATCACCGACTGGGTACACACGGTATGCCCCAAGTGCGGGGGCAAGGCCAAGCGCGAAACCAATACGATGCCCCAGTGGGCCGGATCCTGCTGGTATTACCTGCGCTACCTCGATCCGAAAAACCCGAAGGCTTTCGCCGACAAGGATAAAATCAACTACTGGATGCCGGTCGACCTTTACGTGGGCGGTGCCGAACATGCGGTTCTCCATCTCCTGTACTCGCGTTTCTGGCACAAGGTCCTCTATGACCTCGGCCTCGTAAACACAAAGGAACCCTTCCAGCGCCTGATCAATCAGGGCATGATCACTTCCTTTGCCTTCCAGCGCAGGGACAAGAGCCTCGTGCCCCTTGACGAAGTCAGGGAAATCGCGGGGAAAACCGAAGAATTCGAGGAAACCGCCACGGGCGAACGCCTCGAGCGCGTCATCGCGAAGATGTCCAAGAGCCTCAAGAACGTCATCAATCCCGATGACATTATCCGCGACTTCGGCGCCGATTCATGCCGCGTCTACGAAATGTTCATGGGTCCGCTCGAGGTATCGAAACCCTGGGCAACGGCAGGTTTGATCGGGGTAAGCCGCTTCCTCGAGCGCGTCTGGTCCCTTTCCGAAAAGCCGATGACGGACGCAGCTCCCGATACGGACATCCTCAAAGTTCTGCACAAAACGATCAAAAAGGTCACGGCCGACACCGCGAGCCTCGACTTCAATACGGCCATCAGCCAGATGATGATATTCACCAACGAGCTGAACAAAAAAGAATCCTTCCCGAAATCGCTCTGGGCGGATTTTCTCAAGCTTCTCGCGCCCTATGCCCCGCATCTCGCGGAAGAACTCTGGCAAAAAATCGGCAACGCCGGAACTATCGCCTACGTTTTCTGGCCGGCCTTCGACGAGGCGCTCTGTGCCGACGACAGCTGCACCATCGTGGTCCAGGTAAACGGCAAGATCCGCGACAAGTTCGAAACCGCCGCCGGGACAGACAAAGCCGAGCTCGAAAAAACCGCCCTCGCATCGGCGGGCGCCGTCAAATTCATGGAAGGCAAGGCCGCGAAAAAAGTGATAGTCGTCCAGGACAAGCTCGTCAACATTGTAGTCTAAGGAAAAAGCGAATGCACACACAAGAATCCCGAATCCATATACTGGCCGAGGCGCCGGTAGTTAAGGCAATATTCACCATGGCCCTTCCTGTCATGTTCGGCATGATAGTCCAGGTCGTCTACAACATGGTGGACACCTTTTTTATCGGAAAGATGAACGACGTCAACCAGCTGGCAGCGGCCGGTATCGGCTTTCCGATTTTCATGTTCCTCATGGCCTACGGCGGCGTTGCGGGAGTCGGGGCTGCATCGATCATCTCGCGCTTTATCGGCATGAAGAAAATGCGCGAGGCAGGCGAAGTCGTCTCCCTTTCCCTCGTCCTGATCGTGCTTATGGCAGTCGTACTCACGGTCGCGGGACTTGCCTTCCTTGATCCCCTCATCTCGGTATTCGGAGCTTCGGGCGACGTCATCATCCCGACGAAGCAGTACCTCTTTCCCCTTATCATCGGCTCGGTTTTTATCCTTGCCAACTACTCCCTCAGCATTATTTTACGGGCCGAGGGCGCCGCCCTTCCCGCAATGAAGGGTATGCTGATCGGGACGGTTATCAACATCATCCTCAATCCGGTCATGATCTTCGTCTTCGGCTGGGGGATAGCGGGTTCGGCATGGGCAACCGTCGTCGGCAACCTGGCGGGACTTTTGTATTACCTTTCCTGCTACGCGGGAAAATCCATCCTTAAGCTTTCATTCGGCATACACCTCTTCCGCAGCGACTATTTCCGGGGGATTTTCTCCATCGGGGTACCCTCTGGTCTCAACATGGGCCTTATGTCGGCGGCGAGCATCATTACCAATAACCTTGCCGCATTTTACGGGGCTACGGTACTCGCGGCAATGGGCATTTCAGTCCGCGTCTCGAGCCTTTTTATCCTACTCCTCGTCGGCCTCGCCGTGGGCTGCCAGCCCCTGGTCGGCTACAATTACGGGGCAAAAAACGCCCTGCGCCTGAAGCAGATCATAAAAACAAGCATGGTCATCGCGGTTATCCTCGGCACCTTTCTTCTGGTCATTTTTCTGGTGTTCGGCAAGTACACAATCGCGGTTTTCACCAATATCCCGGACGTTATCGAAAAGGGAACCTTCATTCTCCGCGCGATGTCCCTTTCAGCCCCCATCGTCGGGGTAATCATGATATGCATGAACAGCCTCCAGGCCCTCGGCAAGGCCCTCCCCTCGCTCATCCTGTCTACCGGACGGCAGGGTCTCTTTTATATCCCCATTCTCTTCCTGCTGAATCATTTTTTCGGCTTCAACGGACTGATTTTTACCCAGGCTATCGTGGATGTGCTGATGTGCGTCACCGCGACCATAATGCTCAAACATGTGCTTAAAACCGACATTCAGCTATTGTCCAGCCAATAGGGTTTATATTACAGTGTTCGGACTATGAACCACATTGATTTGAGAAGCGATACGGTCACCTGGCCGACGGCCGAAATGAGAACGGCCATGGCAGCTGCCCCGGTCGGGGACGATGTATACGGGGACGATCCGACCGTCCGTGAACTTGAAGCCTATGCCGCGAGCCTCGCGGGCAAGGAAGCGGCTCTTTTCGTGCCGTCCGGAACCTTCGGCAACCAGCTTGCCCTTTTTACCCACTGCACGAGGGGCACGGAAGTAATTCTTGATGAAAACTGCCATATTGTCCAGCATGAAGCGGGAGCGGCCAGCATTATCGCCGGCGTACAGTTGCGCACCGTCGACTGCGGCGGCGAAATGCTCACCGCGGAGACGATACAAAAACGCATCCGAAGCGGGGATGATATTCATGAGCCGAAAACCTCGCTGATATGCATCGAAAACGCGCATTCAAGCGGAAAACTGATGGATCTGGCCACGATGGAAGGCATCCGCCGCTGCGCCGACAGAAACCACGTCCTGGTTCATCTCGACGGGGCGCGCCTCTTTAACGCAGCTACCGCCCTCGGCGTGCAGGCCAAGGATATTACCCAGTACGCGGATTCGGTCATGTTCTGCCTCTCGAAGGGACTTTGCGCGCCGGTGGGCTCCATGCTTGCGGGAAAGACGAAATTCATCGACGAGGCAAGGCGTAAACGCAAGATCATGGGAGGCGGACTCCGCCAGGCGGGAATCCTCGCCGCGGCAGGTCTTGTCGCCCTGAAGGAAATGAGACAGAGGCTCGATACCGACCATGAAAACGCGCATCTGCTCGCAAAGCAGCTTTCGGAAATTCCAGGCATCATCATCGATGTGTCATCCGTCAGGATCAACATGGTCTATTTTAATCACGAAAAAAACGCTTCAATAGACGGAGAGGCATTCGTCGAATTCATGAAGGGTAAAAACATCCTGATCAATTCAGGTGACGCCGATCACCGTTTCCGATTTGTGACCCATTACTGGATCACGCGCGAGCACATAGGGACAATAGTAAAAGCCGTCCAGGAATTTTATGCATAGGAAGGTAACGAAATGAGCGAAAAGAGCAGCCCGAACCGGAACGGTATTGTGCGAAAGGCGGCTCTTATCGCCCTCTTCGGAAACCTTTTTCTCGCCCTGCTAAAAGTAGTGACAGGAATCGTGACCGGCAGCCTGGCCGTGCTCGGCGATGGAATCGATTCCTCTTCAGATGTCGCAATTGCGATCATGACCCTTGCCGTCGGCTTCATCATCAACCAGCCGTCGGACAAAGAGCACCCCTGGGGACACCAAAGGGCTGAAACGATCGCTACAATTGTCCTTGCCTTCATCATCATGCTCGCCGGCTTCCAGCTTACACTGTCGGCATTCCAGCAGCTTCGAAGCGGAGAAGAACGGAGGCTGCCGGAAACGACGGCCCTCATCGTCACGGTCGTTTCCATTATCGGAAAACTGCTGCTTGCCTGGAGCCAGACTGCATTGGGCAAAAAATCCGGAAGCGCAATGATCCTCGCGAACGCGCAAAACATGAAAAACGACATCATTATTTCTGCTTCCGTCTTCGTGGGACTCGGCGCGTCCCTCCTGCTGCGGCTGCCCTTCCTTGACGAAGTGACAGCGCTCCTGGTTGGCTGCTGGGTTATGAAATCCGCCATAGGCATCTTCCTGGAGCTGAATCTCGAACTGATGGACGGAAACGCCGACAAGGCCCTGTATCAGGCCCTTTTCCGCGCGGTCGAATCCGTGTCAGGGGCAGGAAACCCCCACCGGGCCCGTATCCGCAAAATGGCGACAGCCTGGGATATTGATCTTGACATTGAAGTTGACGGTAAAATGACGGTGAACAAAGCGCATGAGATAGCGGAACTCGTCGAGCACGCCATCCGGCGGGAAATACCCGACGTATACGACATAATGGTGCATATAGAGCCTGCGGGAAAGGGCGAACACACCGAACAGTACGGGCTCTCGGCCAGGGATATGGAGTAGCGGCTTTTTTTCCTATTCCGATACGGTCCCGGCGGTTTGACGGGATGTATCAAATTTTTTCCAGGCATCGATATACTCGAGCATATACTGCTGGATATCTGCAAACCATTTTTTTTGAAACGAAGCCCCTTCAACGCCTATATACCGGTAATGCCAGCATTCCCAGCGATATCCCGTCACTTTTTCGTATCCGTCCGGAAAGGACAGGGACCAGCCGAACCGCCCTGCGTTCAGCGAGAGCCACACCCCGGAAGCAGTCCGGGCGAAAGCGTCGGTAATCGAGCCGAAATCCACCGCCGTTCCCAGCTGATGCTGGCTCGTTCCGGGCCTTGCAGATTCGCGGTCGGCCTTTTCTTTTCCGAGTTCCAGCACATTCCGCTCATACACTGTCTTTTGATATGCATACGACCGATAGGACGAACTTGCCAGCAAGGTGATGCCGTCCTTTCGCGCGGCGGCGGCCATTTTCTCGAGAGAATCCGCGGCTGCCTTTCGAAGGGACAAGCCGTCCCGCCCTATGGTATAGGAGCGCCCGCTGACCAGGGGAACCAGGAGAGGGGGCACAAAAAGCGCAGGCAGCGGATGGGTCTTGTCCGCGAGCACAAGCAGATTGTCGCCGTCACTGGCAATCAGGGCGTTTAGTTCCGAAACAAACTGGTTCTTCTCCGCACCGAGACGGTCTATGAGAACGGGGGGAATATTGGCCGGCGGACTGAATACGGGAGCCGTGTTCTCGGCCTTTCCGGAATAGCAGGAGAAAAAAAAGACGGCGAGAAAAAGGAAGGCAATCATTTGTCTCATTTAGAAAAATCCTTTACGGTCCAGCCGCGTTTGTCGGCAATCCGGCGAAGCCGGTGATCCGGGTTTGCGGCGACCGGATGTCCAACCTTCTCCAGAAGGGGCAGATCATGAATGCTGTCGGAATAGAAAGAGCATAGATGCAGATCAATACCGCTTGACTGCGCAAAGCTGAGAATGATGCTGCATTTATTGCGGGAAAAAACCGGGACCCCGATCAATCTGCCGTCAAAGGCCCCTCCGGTATACGCGAACTGGGTCGCGATTACGTCCGAAGCGCTGATGCCGCAATACTGGGCAAGGGGATATACCGCATCGAACGGCGTGGACGTCGCAAGAATGACGCGGATGCCGCGTGCGCGCAGAGCATCCATCTCGCGAAGGGCTCCGGGATATAAATTGTTTTTCAGATATTTCTCGAATGCTTCCCTGCCGATATCCTCAAATACGCTCCGGGATAGGCCTATCAATTTGGGAAGCCCCATGCGGTAAATAATATCGATTTTCAGATTGAAAAGCCGGTAAAAGATATATAAAAGGGGAGTCGCCGCAAGATACCACCATTTGATGTATCCGCGCTTCATGCAAATCAAAATAAACGCCAATGCAGTAGCCCTTCGGCTGATCGTATGGTCGACATCAAAAAAAGCAATAACTTCACGCTGCATGTTTACAAGATAATCATAATAGTACTCTTGAACAAGCCCTTTTTATAAATCATCGATGCGGAAAGTTTTCGGCACATGAGGAGCCCCATGCCACGGTACCGTCCTGCAGCCCTGTCAAAATAAGGCCGGGCTTTTTTTTCCGCACCGGTGAGTTCACTGAAGTTGCGCGTAGCATACGAAAAGCGCATTTCGGTTTTGTCACCCGTATTTGTCAGGTTGACCGTAACGCCCCTGTAGGGGCATGCAAAGCCCTTGCTATGTTCAGTGATGTTCTCGAATAATTCCGTAGCTATGAGGAGGGTGCGTGCGGCCAGGGCGGAATCGGAAAAGGGGAAGGATAAAATAAAATCTTCGAGCAGAAAGATATTCGCCGCGTCAACCCGTACTCTGAAACGGCGTCTCTGCGCTGTCAATGCGGTTAAATAACCTCAGTCAGGGAATAAATCAGGGTAAACAGCTCGCTGAAACCGGTGGACTCAAGGGCAAGGCGCACGATTTCCGAGGGCTTCATGATATACAGTTTATTGCCGTTTACCTCGCCGTCGTCCCAGGCGGCCATGATGACGCCGAGACCGGAGGAGGAAATATTCGTGACGCGGGACAGATCCAAAACCAGGTTTGTTTCCTTGATCAGGGCATAGACCTTGCCCTGGAATTCGGTGCAGGTGTAGGAATTGATGGTTCCCGAAACTTCAAGGAGCGCATAATTTGGCCCGCTTTTTTCAGTAATAGAAATATGTTCCATCGAATGCCCCTTATTTTTCCAGGTACTTGATCACAAGTACGGTAATGTCGTCTTCCAGTTCGCGGGAAACAAAGTCCGCCAGATTATCACACACAAACTGTGCCATTCGACCGGCTGGATACGAGCGGTTGTCCATCAGAAGGCGCTGGATACGGTCTTTGCCGAAATGCTCGCCGCGCAGATTGGTCGCGTCTACAAGTCCGTCCGTGGTCATAAGGATGATATCCTGCGGATTCAGCACGATCTTTTTCACCTTCAGGTATTTGCTGATGTCCCGGACAAAGCCGAGAACGCGGCCCTCGCCCTGGATTTCGTTCGCGTTGTTGTAGGCCGCTGTGTACAGGAACATGGTGGGCACGCCGCAGTTGATGTAATAGAGGGTATTGGTGCTGAAATCCATCAAACCGAAAATACCGGCAAAAAAGGTACCCTTTGGCAGGTTGTTCTTCACGAACATGTTGACCTTGATAACCAGTTTCTTGAAATCGCCCGTCTCGGTAAGCAGGGTGCGGAATATCGATTTCAGGATTACCATCGACATGCTCGCGTTCAGTCCCTTGCCGGAAACGTCTCCCATGACGAAGAGAGACTTATCGTCGCTGAGCTTGATGAAGTCGATAAAGTCTCCGCCGAGCTTTCGGGCGGACTTGGTGATAAAATCCACGTCGATTTTATCATGGATGATGCGGTCGATATTATCCTGGATGCCGGTGATGATCTGGCCGGAAAATTCGATTTCACGGTCAATCGTAAGCACCACCGACTCGTTGGCGATATTCTTGAGATAGTACATGACGAGGAAAAAATTCGAATACAGTTTCGAGATGACCGTAAAGTCGTAATCGGTGTAGTCACCGCCGCGTTTTTTCGGTCCGAGCAGTATGATACCGACGATACGGTGTCCCTCGCGCAGAAGCATGAAGGCATCCGCGTGGCCGATGTCGAATATATGCAGAAGATCCGTCTTCACCTCGGTGTATATATGCTTGGTTATGGCCTGTGTTTTCAGTATGAGGGTCTCGTTTCTGTTGAGCAAAAAGTCTATTGCTTTGTTTTCGACGTTCAGTTCGTTTTTTGATCCGGTCGAGGAAAAGACCGTCGCAAGCTTTCCCTTGTCGTCCGAAACGAGGATATCGACGGAGGAACAGTCCACATGCTGCTCGAGAAGGCTCACCGTTTTGCTGATGATCTCCCCGCCGCCCGAGGTAAAATCGAGGGCATCAAGCCCTTCTTCAAGACTATCCTGATAATCGGTACCGACGCGGACAAACTTATGCAGCCAGACCGTCAAAATACTTCTGAGGGAAAGCATAAGAACCGCGATAACGACCAGCGCGCCGGCGACAACAAACCGCAGTGTCGTCAGCTCCGATACCATGGCGGCTATCAGGGCGGTAATGGCGCTGAAAACAACGCTGAGCAGGATAAAATTCAACAGGGACGCGAAGATACGGGAACGGTCAAAAAGGGAAGTAATTGAAATCGACTGATATACGAGGGCAAGCATAATTGCGATTCCGATGGGAACAAGGGGGAATACCCAGAAATAGGTAAGTGAAATTTCATAGAGCAGGGTGGAGGACAAGAAGCCGACACCGACTGACGCCGCAATAAAGAGCAGACGCTGCCGGTAAATGCGGCTGCGGATAGCAAGACCGCGAAGGACCATGGTAAGGAGCGCGAGGGCCGGCACACCTGCAAGAAAGACATAGACATACAGAAGAAGCCCGTCCATTATCCCGAGTACAACGCTGGTATGAATTACAAAACCGCCAGTTTCGCTCCATTCCACGGAATTGACAGACACAAACACCAGATACGCGCTAAAAAACAGCAGAATCCAGCTGATAAATTCGAGAAAGATATTTCGGGTATAGTAAGGAACCGCGAAGGCAAACTTTAATAGAGATGCCGTAAAAAATGCGACCGCGATAAGGCATATCCTGAAGGTAAAGAGACTGATGGACACATTGCCGGTATACATCAAGTTAGCGGACACGCCCGCAAGCAGGGTGATAAACGCCGAGATCATGATCATGCTGGTAAAAATCGTGCTGTTTTTTTCCGAGCGTGAATCAAGATAATACGAGAAAAAAAACAAAAACACGGTCAAAATATAGTTGAATACGAGCAGGCTCATCTTTAAACCTCGATCTTTGCGACGAGCATGGTAACGTCATCGCGCAATTTTTTATCGCCGTTATAGGACAGCACCAGATCGGCAATATCGTTGATCAGATGCTGCGCGCCTTTATGTGCGCTGTTCTTGACAGTAGAAAGGTAGAGTTCGGTATCGCCGAGCTCCACGCCGGTACTGTCCATAACCTCGGAAACGCCGTCTGAGGCCATCAAAATCACGTCACCGCGGTAGAGCGACGCCTCTGCCTGGGTAATTTCATCGAGGTCTATGATGCCGACAAGGCTGCAGTTTGAGGGCAGCGGGCGGATCTTGTAGCCGTCAGCGGCCCTTGTCAGGATAATCGGGTCAGCCATGGACGCGTTGATATAGCGTATCTTCATCACCTTGGTATCGATGATGCCGATGAAGAGAACCGCATACTTGTCCTCAAGATGCATAGACTTTATCGCGAGGTCGATCGCGCGTATAACAGCGGGCAAATCTTCCTTATTGTCGATGATCTTTACGGTATTGGCGATAACGCCCATGATCAGCGCAGAGGCGAGTCCCTTTCCCGAGACGTCCCCAAGGAGAAAGAAAGTGCGGAATTCGTCAAGGGGGATAACGTCGTAAAAGTCGCCGGACACATTGACGAGGGGCCGGAAGTACGCCGCAATATCAAGGCGCGAGATGACGGGCATTGTCTGGGGCAGGAAGGACAGCTGCGTCTCGGCAACCATGTCCCACTCCTTCGACAGTTCCGATATGGCGGTAAGCTGGGTAATTGTCTTTGTACGCTTCTGATAATTGGAAAATTCATTGATCATTGTCTTGAAAATGCTTTCTTCAAAAACTTTCATGTAGCGGCACATGACGTAAAAATGGAGCTTCCCATACACCAGGAAAAAGCCCCGGGCGCCTTTGATCTCCGATACAAGACCGAGATTCTCATCGATAAAGTACACGCCCTCCGACCAGCTTTCGGGGAAATTCCGGCATAAAACCTCAAGGGTATCCGGGTCCGTCGCTATGCGGTTGGGGCTGTTGTAAATAACATAGGAGTTTTCCGAGTTGACGTACAGAACCGAGCAATCCGCTTCGTGCTCAAGCACATTCTGGATTGCCTCGATGAGATCTTCAACAGTATACGAAAAACGCAGGCGGTCGATAAACTGGACCATCAGCCTGGTTTCTTTCACGGCGTATACCATATGCTCCTGCCGCAGCCATATTTCATGGGTAAGGAATGCCGAAGCCGTCGCGATAAAGAAGAACACGAGGGCGGCGGAAACGAACCTTCCGAAAAAGGTGAACTGGGGGATAATCAGAAACATAAAAAAAGAAAATGCCAATCCGACAAAAATATCAACAGCAAGTTTTGCAAGCCATTTTTGGGTCTTAATCATTCTGGAACACCTCTTGTAGAAGAGATTTATCTTATATTATAGCGATAAATGACATACGTATGATATCACAACTTGAGTGGATTGAGAATAAAAAAAGCAGGAATTGTGGGGCAATTCCTGCTTTTCACCAATAATCCGTATATCAGGTATGCAATTCCGCGAGAGAAATCGGCGTCGGAGAAGTGTTCTCGCCTTCGAGCTTGGAAACTTCTTCCAGCAATGCCTTTGCCTTCGCAGAAATTTTGGTGGGCACCTGCACGATTATTTTTATGTACAAATCGCCCTTCTTTCCCGTCGCCATGGGAACCCCTTCCTCCCGTATGCGGAGAAGTTTGCCGCTCTGCGTTCCCGCAGGTACTTTCAGTTTCATCTGCTTGTTATCGAGGGCAGTAACAGTAATTTCGGCGCCCAAGGCAGCCTGAGTAATCGAGATGGGCACCGCGCAGTATAAATCAGAGCCGGAACGCTCATAATGCGCATGGGGTTTCACGCGGATGAACACGAAGAGGTCTCCATATGATCCGCCGCCCGCGCCCGCATCACCCTGCCGGGGAATATTGATCCGCTTCCCGTCTTCGACTCCCGCCGGAATGGTCACCAGAATTTTCTGCCGTTTTTTCTGAACGCCGCTTCCCGAACATTCCCGGCACGGATTCTCGATCGTGGTGCCTTCGCCATGACAGGTCGGACAGGGAGACGCAATGGAGAAAAAGCCGGAACTGTGCCGGACTTGTCCCGAACCCTGACAGGTTGCGCACATTTTTCGTCCGGCGCCGCCGGCTGCCCCCGTACCCTTGCAGGTTACGCAGGCTTCATTCCGTGAATATTGAACTTCCGCTTTTGTTCCGTAAATCGAATCCTGAAACGTAATCTGCAGGTCATAACGCAGGCTTGCGCCCTGGGCAGCTCCGCCCCGGCCGCTGGAACGCTTCCGCTGCTGACCGCCTGAGCCGCCGAACAGGTTCTCGAAAATACCCGAAAAGTCGCCGAAAATATCCTCAAATCCCTGAAACGCGTTCGGATCAAAACCGCCGGGTCCGCCGGGTCCCATGCCTTCCAAACCTGAATGACCGTACTGGTCATAGATCTGGCGCTTCTGGTCATCGGCGAGAACCTCATAGGCTTCGGTCGCTTCCTTAAAATGCTCTTCAGACTGCTTGTTCCCGGGATTTTTGTCCGGATGAAACTGGATAGCAAGCTTCCGGTATCCTTTTTTTATTTCATCCTTGGTTGCCGTTTTCGGCACGCCGAGGACTTCATAATAATCTCTTTTTGCCACGAGGGAACTCCACCTGCAGGTTATATATCTGTCCGGAGCCGAAGCCCCGGGACAGATTATTTATTATCCTCGTTTACTACTTCGTAGTCAACGTCATCGGCTGAACCCTTGTCCGGTCCGGATTTATTTGAAGCCCCGGATTCGGAGAATCCCTCGCTTCCGCCGGCTGCGCCGGAAGAACCCGGGTGGCCGTCAGCTCCGGGAGCACCGCCTGCAGCTGCCTGGTTTTTATACATTTCCTCGGCAATCTTGTAGGATGCCTGTTTCAGTTCTTCGGTCTTTGCCTTGATCGATTCGATATCGGTGCCTTCAAGTTCTTTCTTCAGCACGACGATGGCAGCCTCGATCTTTGTCTTGTCTTCGGCGCTGACCTTGTCGCCCATATCTTTCAGGGTTTTTTCGGTCGTATATATCATGGAATCCGCTTCGTTGCGGGTTTCGACCTTTTCGCGTTCCTTCTTGTCCGCTTCGGCATTCGCCTCGGCTTCCTTGACCATCCGCTCGATCTCGCTTTCGTTCAGGCCGCTCGCGCTCTCTATGCGAATGCGCTGTTCCTTGCCGGTTCCAAGATCCTTGGCCGATACGTGCACAATGCCGTTCGCGTCGATGTCGAAGGTAACTTCGATCTGAGGTACGCCGCGCTGTGCGGCAGGGATGCCTACCAGGTCGAATTTGCCGAGGGTCCGGTTCTGTGCGGCCATTTCGCGTTCACCCTGGAGTACATGGATGGAAACCGCGGTCTGTCCGTCAGCTGCCGTCGAGAACACCTGGCTCTTGCGGGTAGGGATGGTGGTATTGCGGTTGATGAGCTTGGTAAAGACCGAGCCCATGGTTTCGATTCCGAGGGAAAGAGGGGTAACGTCGAGAAGAAGCACGTCCTTGACGTCTCCGCCGAGAATACCACCCTGGATGGCGGCGCCTACGGCTACGGCTTCATCGGGATTCACGCCTTTCGAGCCTTCCTTGCCGAACAGTTCCTTGACAATCTGGAGCACCTTGGGCATGCGGGTTGATCCGCCGACAAGAAGAACCTCGTCGATCTGGTCAATCGTAATGCCCGCGTCCTTGATAGCCTTGCGGCAGGGTTCTTTCGTGCGCTCGAAAAGGTCTTCGGTCAGCTGCTCGAATTTCGCGCGGGAAAGGCTTCTCTGGAGATGCTTCGGTCCTGACGCATCGGCGGTAATAAAGGGAAGATTTACTTCAGTGTTCGTGACCGCGGACAATTCGATCTTCGCCTTTTCTGCGGCTTCGCGGAGGCGCTGGAGAGCCATGCGGTCCTTTGAAAGGTCGATTCCGGTATCGTTCTTGAATTCCTCGACGAGCCAGTTCATGATGCGGCGGTCAAAATCGTCTCCGCCGAGATGGGTGTCTCCGTTGGTCGATTTGACTTCGAATACACCGTCGCCGAGCTCGAGAATGGAAATATCAAAAGTACCGCCGCCCAGGTCATAGACAGCGATGGTTTTTTCTTTCTTTGTATCCTTGTTGAAACCGAAGGCAAGAGAAGCCGCGGTCGGTTCGTTGATGATGCGCTTGACCTCGAGACCGGCGATTTTGCCGGCGTCCTTGGTTGCCTGACGCTGGGCGTCGTTGAAATAGGCCGGAACGGTAATTACGGCTTCGGTAACAGGTTCCCCGAGATAGTCTTCGGCTGTTTTCTTCATTTTTTGAAGAATGAAGGCGCTGATTTCCTGAGCGGAATAATTTTTACCGTCAATATCGATGCGGACTTCGTCGCCCTGGGGTACAACCTTATACGGAACAAGCTTTGCCTCTCCGGTAAGTTCATCATAGCGGTGGCCCATAAAGCGTTTTATTGAATATACGGTCTTATCCGCATTGGTAATCATCTGGTTCTTCGCAGGCTGACCGACAACTCGTTCCCCTTTTGCGGTAAAACCTACGATAGAAGGAGTCGTACGTCCGCCTTCCGAATTCTGAATAACGACCGGTTCTCCGCCTTCCATAACGGCTACGCACGAGTTTGTTGTTCCAAGGTCAATCCCTATAATCTTACCCATATTCTATTCTCTCCTTATATTTTCGCGAACTAAATTACTGTTTTTCAGTTTCTACAGGCATCGAAACCATCACTTTTGCCACGCGTATCACCCGGTCCTTGAGCTTGTATCCTTTCACGAATTCTTCCGATACGGTCGGCTCCTTCGTCTCGGGGGATGGAAGGGTGCCGATTGCCTCGTGAATATGCGGGTCAAATGCTTCACCTTTTACCGGATAATGCAAAAGGCCGTATTTGTTTTCAAGCATCGATCCGAGATGATTTCGGATGATTGTAACGCCGTCGGTCAGGGCCGCGCCCGGGGAACCCTCTTCATGGATGCCGCCGGAGGCAATTGCACGGTCAAAGTCGTCAAGAACTTGTACAAGGTCGACGAGCAGGTTGGTATTCGCAAAATCGATGGCGTCCTGCTTTTCCTTGATCATCCGTTTCCGGTAATTGTCAAAATCGGCGGCTTTTCTGAGGTACTGATCGTTCAGGTCAGCGTTAAGCTTTTCAAGCTCGGCGACACGGCCGGCCAAAAAAGCCTGTTCGGCAGTTTCGGTTACCGTTTCGGGTACCGCTGTTTTTTCTTCGGAAGAAGGCATCGCTGCGACTTCATCATTGCCTGTTTTTGCTGCTTCATTATCCGCGTCGTGTTCTGCTTTCTTCTTCATGTACATCCTCTAAAAAAAGATACTCATACCTATAGCCGGGGGTCAACATATTCTGTTCACTTTTTGGACGATAGGCTTAAAAAACCGTTAATTAACCGCCATGCAACAGTGCCGGGCATGGGATAATTGGGCAGATGATCCCGATCGAACCAGCAAGCCTCAAGAAGCTCCTCCGGCTCAACGCGGATCTCGCCCGATTTCCAATCCGCGTAAAAACCTATCATATACTGATCAGGATAGGGCCAGCTTTGACTGCCCGCGTATTGAATATTGTGCACCAGCAGCCCTGTTTCCTCGGCAACCTCGCGAATAACGCATTCCTCAAGGGTTTCACCGTGCTCGATATATCCGGCTATACAGGAAAAGGTATCCTGATTCCGCTCGGTATGCCTGGCCAGGAGAATTTTACCCTCTTTCTGCACCAGAACGATGACGGCGGGTGACAGCCGGGGATACACTATTGCCTTGCAGGCGGGACAAAGGCGGGCTATATCTTTGGGATGGTCGATATACGGAGTGCCGCAGCGAGTGCAAAACCGGTGCGAGCTGTGCCAATTTAAAAGCCCGAGCGCTCTTGTCGCCGCAGATGCCAGACCGGCTTCCAGGGGATCGGTTGAGGCCAAAAGGGAACGGAGTTTCACCCACTTATCCGAAGAAGGACCTTCAGGAACGGAACCGGAAAGAAGAACTGCATGGGCAGGACTGCCCGAAAGCGTCAAATCAAGGGAATCTATAATCAAATGGGACAAGGTTTCTGGAATTTCGAAGGGAAGTGTATTGGTTTCGGAAAGAAACAGCTCACCCGCGCGAAAAATATACTGCAATTTTATTGACATAAGCGCATCCTGTAGCAGAGTATATAGTAATGCACATTTTAGAGAAAGGAGTTTTTTAAATGAAAAGAACAATTACCGCCATTCTTCTTGCCTTTTTCAGCCTTTGCGCCCTCGCGGCACAGGATAAAGCTGAGGGATTATGGAAGAGTATTGACGAAACAGGCAAAACAACAGCTGCGTGGCGCATTTACCAAAAAAACGCACTCCTGTACGGCGAAATCGTTACCGTTCCCGGACAGTCAGACTCAAAACTCGCAGATAAATGCCAGAGCTCCTACAAGGGATTTCCCGTTTCCGGCGATATCAGCAAAATGACAGTCGTAAACACCCCCTTTATCTACGGACTTAAAATGAAGGTTCCCGGACAATGGGAAGGCGGCAGCATCATCGATCCGAAAGAGGGAAAGCTGTACAAATGCAAAATCACCTTCAGGCCCGCTGACGGGAAAAAATACAAAAACGACATGCTTGAAATGCGCGGCGAAATCGGGCTCGGGATCGGCCGGAGCCAGCTCTGGGAACGCACCACGGAAGCTGAAATCGCGATTCTGCGCCAATAACCGATTTTTTCTCCCCTCCTGGGGCTCAAGTGACCGGAAACAATCCGGTCACTTGAAAACTTTCGCTCATCTATGCTACATTCACTTATGAAAGTCACTATCTTTTTCGGATCAAAATCAGATACAGAAACAATGAAAAAAGCGGCCGCAGTCCTCAAGGACTTCGGTGTTGACTATTCTTCCTATATTATATCGGCCCACCGGGCCGGGGAACTCCTCGCGGAAACCGTCGCAAAGGCGGAAGCGGACGGAAC
>JAYVSC010000125.1:0-6843 GCA_043775705.1 Spirochaetales bacterium
GCGCTGCCTGAGCCGCCCATGGCACCCGAGTCGGCGCGTACGGGAATAACCGACAATCCGCAGCGCTGAAAGATACGACGGTAAGCCCGGCCGAAATCCTGGTATGTGGCGTCGAGGCTTTCGTCGTCGGTATGGTAGGAGTACGCGTCCTTCATGTTGAATTCACGTGCTCTCATCAGGCCGTAGCGGGGACGGATCTCGTCGCGGTATTTGGTGTTAATCTGGTAGACAGAGAGAGGCAGTTGTTTATAGGAAGAAATCTCGTCTCTGAGCAGGGCAGTGAATGCTTCTTCGGCGGTCGGGCTCACGACCAGTTCCTGGTCAACACGATTTTTAAGGCGGAGCATTCCCGCGCCCATAGTTTCCCACCGGCCGCTTTCGCGCCATATTTCGCCCGGAACCATGACGGTCGGCTTGAATTCGAGGCAGCCGATATTGTTCATTTCCTCGCGGATAATATTCTCGACCTTCCGGAAGGCTTTGAGCCCCAGAGGGAAATAGGTAAAAAGTCCATTTGAAAGCTTTCTGATCATCCCGGCGCGTAGCAGCAGCCGGTGACTAACAACTATGGCCTCGGCAGGCACTTCCCGCAGCGTCGGCATATACAACTTGGACATTTTCATATGGTAAACCTCGTGAGCGGCATTTTATCCGTCTTTCACGGTATTTTCAAGACAGCCCGGTAAATAAAATTCATGCGATTGGCAATTATTTACCACTGTATAAATTGATAAGAATGGAGAAATGAGGTATATTGTGTGGAGGAGGGCTTTATGTCATCTTCAAAAAAGGGTCTGCTGATAGTGCTTGCCGGCGTGATTTTAATGGTTTCCGCGTGTACATCCCTGCGCGCAGATTTGTTTCTTATTAAGCAAACCAGTCCGCAGAAAAAAGCGGATATGCTGTATCAGGAAGGACTCGTCCGGTATAACCAGGACTTGAAGACAAATAATGACCTTACCAAAATACCCGAAATCCGCAGGTATTTTTCCGATGCAGTCACCCTGGATCCAATGAATACAAAAGCTCAGCAATATCTGAATAAAATTGATTCATTTAAAACCACACTCTTTACGGCCAACATGGAAACGGCCAAAAAGCTCGCTGCGGTCGAAAAAAGAACGGATACCCAGAATTATCAACTGGTTTTCGCCGTCAAACAAGCCTCCGACCTCAAGCCGGGAGATAAGGACCTCGCCAAAATCAAGGCAAGCATCAAGGATCTTCCTCCCCTTGTCATCCAAAAACACGAGGAACGTATTGCCGTTCTCGAGCCGAAGATTCTCGCCGAAAAAGACCCGAAGGCCCTGCTCAAACTGTTGAACGAAGCGAATACCGTCCTGAGCGAGCTGCACAATATTGATCCTTCGAATAAGGCCGGTGCCCAGAGCCGGATAAAAATTGATACCTACGTCGCAAGTCTTACTCAAAAAGATATCGATACGGCTCAGGCAAAACTGACCGCGAAAAAATACGCCGATGCGGAGACTGCCGTTCTCCGGGCCGAGAAAAGCCACGCAGCCATATCCTCTGAAAAGAATCCGCAAATCCAGAATTTGAAATACGGCATATACTATGCGTGGGGAACCGATCTATTCACCGCGAAAAAATACCAGGCTGCGGGCGACAAGGCATCTCTCGCGATTTCCGCGAATAGAACCACCGATGCCCTAGCGCTGAAAACCAAAATCAATAAAGCCGCTGCCGTTCGGGACTTTGACGCCGATATCTCCGACATTCTCGACTCGGTCGATGCCCTTCTGGCAAGAGGCGATCCCTCCGGTGCCCAGGACATCATCGATTCCAATCTACCCAATTTGAAAATTCAGGCAAATAAAAACAGTCTTTCGGCGAAAACCGCCGATGTGACCGCCCAGATCAAGATAATATATCAGGCCGGTATTTCCCTTTATAACGAGGAAGATTATGAAGGCGCCGCGCAAAAATTCAAGGTTGTTGTAGATATTAACGGCGACTATGAGCAAGCCCAGTCGTACCTCGACAAGTCGAACACAAAGATACGCGCCCTCTCGGGCAAGGACTGAAGGAAATTTACAAATGAACAACAAACCCGCTCTCTCCTCCATTTTTGACAGTCTTTCAGGGCTGATCTATCTTGCATGGTTTTGCCTGCCTGTTGCCGTCGGGCCGCAACCCTTGTCTCTTCTATTCAGCCCCTTTTCAATGCCTTTTGCGTATAACGCGGTGCATCCGGGTACGCTGCAGGGCCTTATTCTTTATGCCGTTTACCTCGTTCCCCTCTATGCCCTCCTGAAGCTGACATCCCTTTTCATCGCACCAAAACTGGGTGTGTTCGGAAAGTCGGCAAGTATTTTTTCATGCGTCTCGCGGATAATCGTCACCGCAATAATGCTGTATGCCGCCGTTCTTCCCGTGCTGGCGTTTGCCGAGACAATAGCATACTTCACGAAATTTCCGCTCATTATCCTCGCGTCCGCTGTTGTCGTGCTTTCGGGAAACATTATCTCGGTGATCGCCTTTTTACGAACGCTGAACACACGCAATATCATTTACCGCGAATACAAGGAATTCAAAAATTTACAAAAGGCTACCCTTCCTGCGTTAGCAGGAAAGAAGATCGTATCTACCGTTGAAGTCCTGTACCGAATCCGCACAAAGCTGTTTCTGGCCTTCATCGGCATCATCTCGGTTATCCTTTTGATAATGAGCACGCTCCTTCTCGGCAACTACCGCACCACGCTGCTCAAGGCAATCGGTGACGGCGCAAAGAGCCAGGTTGAACAGGCTTCCGCGAATTACCGCATCAATCTAGGGGACAACATCGCGCTCTTCGAGTATTTCAACCGGCAAGTAGAATTGAACGAGAAGGCGAATTTCAAATACAATAACCTTACCCTGTACACTAACCGCAAGGACGAGGTATATCTTGATGCCCCGGGAAAAAAACTGCCCGCGTATCCGGGAGAATATTCCACCCTTGAGCAGGGCGTTCAATATCCGAAAATCGCCCCGATAGACGGAAAAAAAGCAATGGATTATGTGCAGGCGTATGCAATAGAAAAAAACGTGCTGCTCCGCCAGGAAAAAGGAAGCTATCAATTCATCAGCCCGATCATCAAGATTGATACCATCCGCAATGGAGACGCGAAAGTTAAACGGGACAGGCTTCTCGGCTTTTCCGTCATGACCTTTGACGCCGAGGTGATCATGAAGCCGTATTTCATGACCAGAAACATGGTCATCTTCATGACGGCCTTTTTTATCTATCTTTCCATTATCCTCACTTATATAGTGGGAAACTATATTGTCAACCCGCTTCTGTTTCTAAGGATGAATGTGCGCAAAATTTCGGACATACTGTCCATGATGATCCGAGGCGAAAACCGCGTGTCGGCCACCACGCTGATATACAATGACTGCATCACAAGCCGCGACGAGATCAAGTCCCTTTCAACCGAGATAAACGATATGGTTACCGTCATCAGGGGAATTATCCCCTACATCTCGGCCTCTACGCTGAAACAAGCCGAGACGGGAATAACCTCAAGCACCCAGAAGGATCTTGCCTTCCTCTTCACGGATATCCGCGGATTCACCACCCTTTGCGAGGGAATGGAACCTGACCAGGTCGTAGGCATACTCAACAGGTACCTCGATCTCGAGACCGAGATTATCCTGAACAACCACGGAGACGTTGATAAATTCGTCGGTGACGAAATGATGGCGTTTTTCGAGGGGCCGGAGAAAGAGCTTAATGCATGCCGGGCCGCCATGGGTATCCGCCACGCGATGATGCAAGAAAAGGAACTCCGCGAAAAAGAGGGTCTGCCTATCGTCTCGATCGGAATCGGCATCAATACCGGTCCTGTCGTTTTCGGATCGGTCGGCGCAAGAGACCGCATGGACTTCACTTCCATAGGAGACACGGTAAATCTCGCGGCCCGTCTTGAAGGAGCCAATAAAGCATACGGCTCCAAGTCAATAATAACCGAGGCCGTTTACGAGCGGGTCAAGGAACAGTTTGTGTGCAGAGAGCTTGATTACATCGCGGTCAAGGGCAAAAACGAGCCGGTCCGCATCTACGAGATTCTGCAGGAAACAAAGCACGCGCAGCCGAAACTCGTCCAGCTGAAGACCCTTTTCGAAACGGGGCTCGCGCACTATCGAAAACGAAATTGGGACAAAGCCTTGCCGGCTTTCCAGAAAAACATCACCCTCTTCAAGGACAATCCATCCGAAGTATTCCTTGACCGCGTCAAGCACTTCACCAAAAACCCTCCGCCTGCCGAATGGGACGGGGTGTTTCGCATGACGGTGAAATAAACAAGAGAGACGCCTCAGCTGCCGGTCGCTTCCCGGTACTTTTCCAGCTCTCGCTGAAAGTCTTCGCTTTTGCTGTATCCGCAGCTCTTGTACTCATAGCACGCGCCGCGGTATACACAGTCTTTCTGGCACGCATGAAAAAGTTCGCTTTCTATTTCCCTGATGCATTCAAGCACGGCTTTCCACGCTTCCCTGGTTTCTGCCGACGCGCTCATGCAGAGTCTCTTTCGGGATATATTTATCATAGCCTGGGCGTTTACGGAAATCCGGTGCTCTACCGGGCTGTCCTGGGGCAGGCTGTCGCGGTCCACCCCGCTGCGGTCCGACCTCTGGGTACGCACGTAATGCTCGATGCCGATCTTGTGCCGGACTATATGCACCGAGACCCAGTATTTCAGATCAGTCCACTTGAAGTCGAATACCAGCTCCCGTATCGGGGAATGTTCGCATAAAAGCATGCGCATTTTCCACTTCGACGAAGGCTCATTCGTACCCTCTGCCTTATGGATGGTGACGTTGGCGCAGTCCGCGACCTCTCTCCACGTTCCCTTCCGGGAAATCAATTCTGCTTTCAATTCGGCTACCTCTCTTCCCTGAAATACGCGACGCCCAAACCTTTCGGACTCTGATTTTCTTTTTTCTTTCTCATGGTGATGAACACCAGCACAACGACCGTCGCAAGATACGGAATCATGTCGAGTATCTGGGGCGAAAAAACTATCTTGTTCCCGAAAAGGGAAAAATCGATATTCTGGAATTTAAAGCCGATACCCTTCAAAGCGCCGAAGGCGTAAGATGCAAGAATGGCCTTGAGCGGATTCCAGGTGCTGAATATGACAAGGGCCACGGCTATCCATCCGGCGCCTGCGGTAATATTTTCCTGCCAGCGGGGAACGAATACAAGCGAGAGATAAGCGCCGCCTATCCCGCAGAGAAAACCCCCGAAAGTGATGTGAGCGTATTTATACGCGCTTACGTTGATGCCCGAGGCGTCGGCCGCCGCGGGATTTTCGCCGACCGCGCGGACATTCAGACCCGCATGGGTATGCTCGAAATATACATACATGAGAACGGCGACAACGAGGGCAAGATGCACGTAGAGGCTCTGCTCGAAAAACATTTTCCCGAGTATGGGGATATCGCGCAGCACGGGAATGGACACCGGGGCGAAAGCGCGAGTGACCGCTTCGGGGAGCGACCTGCCCGAAAGGCTGTTGCCCAGAAAGCCTGACACACCCGCGCCGAATATCGTAAGCACAAGGCCGGTCACCACCTGGTTTCCGCGAAGGGTCACCGTAATGACAGAGTAAATAAGGGCGCCGGCTGCACCCGCGGCGCCGGCGGCAAGAATCGCGATAAGAGGGTTCGCCGTGGACAGAGCCGCGGAAAACCCGACCGAAGCTCCCAGCAGCATCATTCCCTCGATACCGAGGTTCAGGTTACCGACTTTCTCGCAAAGGATGCCGCCGAGGGTAGCGAGAAGGATATGGGTTCCCATCTGAACGGCGGTCTGGAGAAAAAAAGAAAGCGAGTCAATGAACAGGTTCATTTGCCTGCCTCCCTTGAGTATACAAAGCGATAGCGGACGAAAAACTCGCTGCCTAGAACGAAAAAGATAATTATTCCCTGAAGAATCCCGGCGACCGAGGACGGAATTTTGAGCGCGCTCTGCAGGAAATTACCTCCCTGCAAAAGCATGGAAAAGAGAAACGAGGCAATCACTATCACGGGAGGACTGAGGCGCGCAAGCCAGGTGGTGATGACCGCGGTAAACCCGAGGCCGCCCGAGAGCTGGTCGGAAAGGGAGTGCTCGATCGCCGAAGCCTGCATCATGCCCGCGATGCCGCAGAGGCCCCCGCTTATGAGTATGGCAACCACCGTTATCCGGGTCACGCTCATGCCGGCGTACCGCGCGGTCGCCTCGCTCTCGCCGAGCACGTCAATCTCGTATCCGAGCTTGGTCTTCTTCATCAGTATATACATGAGGACGACAAGGATGAGGGCAATGAGCCAGCCTATGTGTATTCCGAACAAATCCGGCAATATCGCATTTTTGCCGAATGGGGCGATTTTCGGAAAACCCTTGGCAGCCGGGTCCTTCCAGGGGCCGTACTGAAGATAGGATATCCACTTCAGCGCGATATAGTTGAGCATTAATGTCACGAGGGTCTCACTCGCCGAGAACCGCGCCTTGAGCAGAGCCGGCACCAGAGCCCACATTCCGCCGAAAAAAAAGGCAGAGACGAACATGAGCGGCAGAAGGAGGATAGCGGGGAGGGACGGAAAGCTGAACGCGGCAAGAGAAGCGCCGAAGGCACCGAGATAAAACTGTCCCTCGGCGCCGATATTCCAGAATTTCATTTTAAAGGCGATCGCGATCCCCAGGGAAAGCACGACAAGCGGAATCGCCTTGTTGACCGTTTCCTGGAAGCGGTAGGCCGACTTGAGGGATCCTTCAATTATTTTCCCGAATACTTCGATGGGATTGTACCCGATGAAGAGCATGATCACCGCAGAAGCGGCGAAGGCGCAGAACAC